>JAAFIT010000361.1 GCA_013298745.1 Sphingomonadales bacterium | reverse complement strand
TGGCAGCAGCGATTGTCGCTCTGGCTGTCCGCGCCTGCGCCGGCGCCTTGGCCTCGATATCGCCAATCACCTTCGTCACTTCAGCCAACCTTGTATCGACATCGGCCGGCAACGGCATGGCCACCGACGGTGGCGGCGGCGTGACGGCGGTGACATCCTGCCCACAGCCGGCGCAAGGGCCGGTGGGGCTGGCATCACTGGCAATTTCGCCCGGCCGCGCCGCCAGGCTGGGCCATTTGCCATGCATTTTGCTGGAACAGCCAGCAAGAAGCACGGCGATAAGGATGAGTTGCCGCATTCAATTGCTGTAGTCGCGCAAGCAAGCTGTTGCCAAGCGGCTTCGCCTCGCCTATGCACCGCCTCCCACGCACCCGTAGCTCAGCTGGATAGAGCATCAGACTACGAATCTGAGGGTCGGACGTTCGAATCGTTCCGGGTGCACCACTCATTCCATTTGAACAGTTATTCCGAGCAGGCGAACATCGCGGCTCGGATTTCGTGCGTATTCTCGGCGGGTTGTGCTGAGTGACCGCATCGGGCCGCATGGCGAGAGAGGCTTCTGCTCTCGCCGAGGCCTTCGAATTTCCGGTGATTCTCGGGACCCGCAAAAGCCATTCTGCAGATGCGATGCAGCTATGATGCGATGGTGGAGACGTCCGGAGATGCGATTTTCGCGCCCTGTGAAGGGCTTAGTAGCCTAGGGCTATGCGCTGGGCATCCCACGCAAGTGGGATGTTCTTCATACCGGCCAGATGCTTTCGCGTGACCGTGATCGGCTGGCGACCATCGATGATCGACTGGACAATGCAAGGAGCCAGGGTCGCGAGCCGCAACAGATGGGTAAAATAATCGGCTGAGTAGCCTTGGGTCTTGGCAACGGCGTCCAGCGATGAGTCGCCGGCTGCAAGCATCGCGGTCCAAGCACCGCGCGCCGTAGCGACCAGTTTAATCAGTGCTGGGTCAGCCGGCGCCTGAAGAGCATAGCTTTCGTCAGCCAGAACCAGCCGCACGTCCTTGCCGCGACGAGCGCGGGTCATTGGGATCGAGAGCAAATGTATCAGCGGCTGGTGAGCCTGAGATATCAGCGGCAGCAATTTATCGAGGCAGAGTTGCAAGTCGATACGATCATCATGCAGGTCGGCGCGCTTGATGAGATTCGCCGTCGCGTTTGGCTCTTCCTTAAGTAGGGCGCCAATCGACGATGCCATGGCGAATCCTGCAGTTGCAGCCTGCTGGGTTAGCCCGGCACCGCCGATCGCATCATAGACCCTGGTCTGACTGGTCAAGAACGTCCACAGCCGGTCCAGGATCGCGGCGTGCAACGCCGGCGCCGGCACTCGCACAGGCCGTCCGGGCACATCAACCGCATCCGCAGGATTGGTGACATAATAGTGGTAGCGCTTGCCGCCGCGATTGGTCTGACTTCCCTGCATGCGCCGACCCAAGGCATCATAGAGTCGGCCGGCGAGCAGATTGTCGTGGCGCAGATTGGTCTCGCTGATGCGGTTGATGCGATTGCTTGCGAGCAGATCCTGGACCGCATCCCAAAGCGGCCGAGGAACAATAGCCTCGTGCTGACCCGGGAAGTGCTGCTGCTTGTGGCGCATCTCGCCGATATAGACACGGTTGGTGAGAAGATGGCTGAGCGACCCCCGGCTCCAAGCGATGCCGCCCCTGGTGCCGCCGTCGCGGGTGTTGGCGACTTTGGTCAGAACCCCATCGCCATCCAGCGCCGCGATCGTGGTAACAATAGATCCCAGTTCGAGATATCGCTTGAAGATGGCTCGGACCGTCTCCGCCTCTTCGACGTTGACCACCAGCTTGCGGTCGATGACATCATAGCCCAGCGGCACGGGGCCTCCGGTCCACATGCCCTTGCGCTTCGAGGCCGCAATCTTGTCGCGGATGCGTTCACCGGTGACCTCGCGTTCGAACTGGGCAAAGCTGAGCAGGACGTTGAGCGTCAGCCGGCCCATGCTGGTCGTCGTGTTAAACGACTGGGTCACCGATACAAAGCTGGCGCCGGCGCCATCGAGCACCTCGACGATTTTGGCGAAGTCGGCGAGGCTGCGGGTCAGGCGATCGACCTTGTAGACGACGATGACCTGGATCCGGCCTGCCTGGACCTCGGCCATCAGCGCCGTCAGCCCCGGGCGGTTCATATTGCCACCTGAGAACCCGCCATCGTTATAGAGTTCTGGCGACAGCACCCAGCCCTCGTGGCGCTGGCTGGCGATGTAGGCGATACAGGCTTCACGTTGGGCATCCAGGCTGTTGAATGCCTGCTCAAGACCCTCTTCCGTCGACTTGCGCGTGTAGATCGCGCAGCGAACCAGTTTGCCATGGGTGCCGACGGCATTGTTGCTACCATCGTCACAACGCGCTCCAGCATTTGAGCGGCTGGCGACGGAGGAACGCCCGTTGTTTCTCGGAGCTGGCTTATGCATTGGTCGCCCCGCTCCGCGCTGCCGCTTCGCGTCGGTTGGCTGATTCTGCCGCCGCCCCCGTCGTCGGACGGCCGCTCCTGACGCCGAAGAATCGCGGACCCGACCAGTGCGCGCCTGTGATCGCTTCGGCGACATGGCTAAGTGAGGTGAAGTTGCGATCACCGAGCAGGAACCCCTCTTCGGTCACCAGGACGCTGTATGTTGTGCCATTCCAGTATCGGACCAGTCTGGTTCCCGGCTTCAGCCGGACATCGCGGTTCGAGTCGACGGCATCACCGCGCAGGATGCGTGTCGCAAGACGATCGAGTTGCCGGGCGGTCGCAGGCGACAGACCACCCTGCCCGCGTTCTTGAAGGCGATAGGCAATACCCCGTCTCAGCAAGTCTGGTGTCAACCTCGGAGGTGCGCCACGATATACACGGCGCCATTCGGAGCGGAGCTGCGCCGGCGACATTGCCGAAAGCGCAGCCAGATCATCTTTGAGCGCTGTCATAATTAGGCCAACTCTCTGACAGCAACGCTGGAATCGGCGGTGATGGCGGGGGCATCGCCCGCTATCGGGCCTGGGACACTGACATCTGATCCAATGATCAAGCGGTATGCTTGTTCGCCCGATTTGCGGGACTCACGAACGATCGTCGCGCCGGACTTGCGCAGGCCCGACATGAACGCCCGAAGGCTATGGGGCTGCCAGCCAGTGGCTGTAGACAACTCTGCCATCGTCGCACCGCGGGTTCGAATCAGGAGCTTTCGGATCGTCGCGGCCTTCGTCGCGGCGGGCTTGAGATCAGACGCCAACCCGTTTGCGCGCACTTGGTCTGATCGCGGCGGGAACTTGGTTGAGGCGTCAATTGCGGTTTCAGTGGTCATCGTTCGTCTCCATGGGAGACCGCGACAGTCGCGGGCTGCTCCCACGACGCTAAGCCCCTGAAGGGGCAAGCTAATTTAGTCGAAGATACTGATAGGTCGCACCGACACCAATGCTCATTACGGCAGGTATGTCCAGTGTCTGGTGTATGACAGA
>JAAFIT010000360.1 GCA_013298745.1 Sphingomonadales bacterium | reverse complement strand
TCTGCTTGCCCTGGGCGATGTCCATGAAATCGGCCATCGAAACCTTGACGGTGCAATCGGTGGCTTCATTGGCATTGTCGACGATGACCGGCGACACCTTGTCGTCGATGCGCACAAGGCCATCGGCCCCGAAGTCGAACTTGACCGACTTCTTGAAATTGCCACCCGCGCCGAGGCGGGTCTTCATCTGGTCGGTAATGGCGTCGAGGCTCATATGTTAATCCTTCCCAAGAAAAAAGGGGGCCGCCTTGCGGCGACCCCCTTCCTAAACATCATTTTCGTGATGTCGAGATTACTTTGCTTCCGCCGGAGCAGCAGCGGCAGCGGCGTCAGCAGCGGCCGGAGCGGCAGCAGCAGCGGCGTCAGCAGCCGGGGCCATCGCATCGGCAGCGCCAGCGGCCGGAGCAGCGGCCATCGCGTCGGCGGCAGCGGCGTCAGCGGCCGGAGCAGCGGCGGCATCAACGGCCGGAGCGGCTTCGGTGGTGGCAGCGGCGTCAGCAGCAGGTGCTTCAGCAGGCTTTTCGCCGCAAGCGACGACGAACAGGGCAACGCCGGCAACGAGGGCGGCGGTCTTCAGCTTCGAAACGACATCAGCCATGGTAAACTCCTTTAAGGTTGAGCCCTGGACCCAGGACGTTGGGTCGGTTCAGTCCTTATCCCCCAACTCAAGTAGGCATTAGCGAAAAACTTCGGCTGCCTCAAGCCCCGTGATGCGAATCGCCGGCAAGGGCTGCCAGCATGGCGGGCAGAGTCGCGGCAAGCGCTGCATCGATGCCGGCCAGTCCGACATCATGCCCCAGCGCCGCCATGCTGGTGACGGGTTCGGCGAGGCCGCACGGCACGATGCCGCCAAAATGCGACAGGTCCGGCGCCACATTGATGGCAAGCCCATGATAGCTGACCCAGCGCCGCACCCGCACGCCGATCGCGGCGATCTTGGCGGCACCGGCGGGTGTATCGACCCAGACACCGACCTTGCCGGCGATAACGCGGCCGGCGATGCCATGTTCGGCCAGCGCCGCAATCACCCAGGCTTCGAGCGCACCGACGAAGCGGCGGATATCGCGGCCCCGCGCATCAAGATCGAGCATCACATAGACGACGCGCTGGCCCGGTCCGTGATAGGTGTGCTTGCCGCCGCGGCCGGTGGCATAGACCGGGAAATCATCGGGCCGCAGCAGGTCGAGAGGCGTCGCGCTGGTGCCGGCGGTGTAAAGCGGCGGATGCTCGACCAGCCATAGTTGCTCGCCCGCCGTACCGGCCTGGATGGCCGCCACGCGCGCCTCCATCGCGGCCACCGCGTGCGGATAATCGGTCAGCCCCGGTTCGAACCGCCATTCGGGGGGCGGCAGGATCACAGGCTGCGAACGAACGCCCGCAGGTCGGCCAGAAAGAGTTCCGGCTCCTCAAGGCTGGCGAAATGACCGCCGCGCGGCATGTCGGTCCAATGATGGACATTATAGCCACGCTCGACGATCGGCCGCGGCGGGAACAGCAACAGATCGCGTGGGAAAGCCGCCACGCCGGTTGCCACTTCGATCCGGCGGTCCTTGGGAATTTCAAAGCCGCCTTCGAGGAACATGCCGCGATAGATCCAGGTCGCGGTCAGGAAGCTGCGCGTCGTCAGGTAAATCATGATGTTGGTCAGCATCACATCGAAGCCGAACGGCGGATCCGAAAATTCGCCCGGCACATCGGACCAGCCGACGAACTTTTCGGCAAACCACGCCGCGACGCCCATCGGCGAATCCATCATGGCAAAGCCCAGTGACTGCGGCTTGGTGCCCTGCAGTTGCAGATAGGCGGTCTCGGTTTCGCGCGTCACCATGGCCTTTTGCAGCCACGCCATGTCGGCGGGCGTTTCGGGGTGCATGTCCGCCGGGCGCAGGCCGAAGCCGCTGATGTGCAGCGCCGTGATACGGCTGGAATCAAGCCCCATCCAGCCGCCGATGACACAGCCCCAATCGCCGCCCTGATAGACGAATTGGTCATAGCCGAGCACGCCCATCAGCGTGTCGTAGAGTCTGGCGACACCGCGCGGGCCGATCGGGTTCTTCGGCCGGTCCGACCAGGCATAGCCGGGCAGCGAGGGCGCCACGACATGAAAGGCGGGCGCCGATGGGTCTTCGGGCTCGGCGAGACGGTCGATGATGGCGTCGAACTCGACGATCGATCCCGGCCAGCCATGCGCGATCAGCAGCGGCTGCGCGTCGGCGCGCGACGAGCGCCGGTGGATGGCATGGAGGTGGAAGCCATCGCCGATTTCAACGCGAATATGCGGATGACGATTGAGCTTCGCCACCGCCGCTGGCCAATCGAACTGCTCAAGCCAATAGGTCCGCAACCGCTCCATGTAATCGCGGCTCGCGCCATGCTTCCAGCCGGCGTCTTCTGGTTCTTCGAAAAAGCGAAAAGCCCCGACCCGCTGGCGGATCAGCGCCATTTCGAGCGGTTCGACCGGGATTTCGAACGCCGTCACGGTCATGCAGCGATGCCCAGCTTGCGGACCAGGGTGCGGCGCTCGGCGATCAGGTCGCTGGCCTTTTCGGCGATCATGATGGTCGGTGCGTTGGTGTTGCCCGAGACGAGATACGGCATCACCGAGGCATCGACGACGCGCAAGCCCTCGACGCCGTTGACGCGCAGATGCCCATCGACGACGGCATTATCATCCACGCCCATGCGGCAGGTGCCGACCGGGTGATAGATGGTTTCGCCCCATTCGCGCATCATGCTGACCACTGTCTCGCGATCGGTCGCCTTCGGGCCGGGCCAGGATTCGACGACGCGATAGGGATCGAACGCGGGCTGGCGGCCGATTTCGCGCGCCATTTCGACACCGCGATAGAGCGTTTCAACATCCTCCGGCGCGGTCAGATAGCGCGGGTCGATGGCGGCATGCGCCAATGGATCCGGCGAAGCGAGGCGCACGGTGCCGCGGCTTTCGGGGCGCAGCTGGCAGATATGCATCTGATAGCCCGGCGTCGGGTCCATCTCGCCGCGGCCATGCGGTTGCCCGCGATAGGGCATGAAATGGATCTGCAGATCGGGCGCCGCCAGCCCTTCGCGGCTGGACAGGAACGCACCCGACGAGGTCGGCATATGCGCGCCATTGCCGGTCTTGGCGAACACCCACAGGCCAAGTGCCTTCAACTTGTTGATGAAGCTCGAATTGGCGTTGAGCGTGATCGCCTGCGAACATTCCCATTGCACGATCATGTCGAGGTGATCCTGCAGATTGCCGCCGACATCGGGGCTGTCATGCACCACCGGAATGCCCATGGCATTGAGATGCGCGGCCGGACCAATCCCCGACAGCATCAGCAATTGCGGCGAATTGATCGCGCCGCCGCACAGGATGACCTCGCGTGCTGCCGCCGTTTCGGCACGGCCGCCGCGCTTGTAGGCGATGCCGGTGGCGCGCTTGCCTTCAAAGGTGACGCGTTCCACTTGCACATCGGTACGGATTTC
>JAAFIT010000035.1 GCA_013298745.1 Sphingomonadales bacterium | reverse complement strand
GCGGCATTTCGGCACTGCGCGCCGGCAAGACCACCGCCAATGGTGTGCAAATGCTCGGCCTCACCGATTCCGGAAATTGGCTAGCGTTCGAAACCATCGAACGCGGCGGCCGGCTGGTCGGCGTGGCGCCTGCCGCGCTGGCACCGATCCGCCAGGCCGATGGTGCCGCTGCGCGCACCAAGGCGGAAGGTGATGCCGAGGCGCTCGAATGGGACCCGGCCACCGGCGCCGCCACCATCGTCTATGAACAGGATCACCGACTGGCGCATTTCAGCGGGATCGATGCCGGCAACCCGGCCAGCCTTGCTGCGGTGCCGACCCGGATCGAGCGGCTAACGCCGATGACCGGCTGGCCGCTCAATGGTGGCGGCGAAGCAATGGCCATACTGCCCGATGGCACCAGGATCGTCATATCGGAGCGCCGCGAACGGCCCGATGGCAGCCATATCGCCCTGCTGACCCGTGGCGGCCGCACGCGCGAGATCGCCATGACCGGCATTGCCAATCACAGCCCGACCGACGCCGTCGCGCTTGATGCCACCCGGATTCTCGTCCTCCATCGACGCTTCAATCTCGCCGGCCAGGGCGCCGCGCTCAGCCTCGTCGATCTGGCACCTGCCTTTGACGATGCGACGACTGCCCCCCTGCCGGCGCAGCTGCTGGCGCGATGGCAGGCGCCCGTGGCGCTCGACAATATGGAAGGGCTGGCGATCCGCCGCGACGGCGACCGGGTGTTCGTTTACATCGTGTCGGACAACAATTTCACCAGCATGCAACGCACGCTCTTGATGAAGTTCGAATTGAAGTTTTGAGTCTTAGCGCGGGTCGCGCCACATATTCCAGAAGGTCGGGCCGTTCCTGACCTCGTGGCTGTCGGTAATGACAAAGCCCAGCGACTGATAGAGCCCCAGATTTGACGGCGTGGCGGTTTCCAGCGCGGCGGGCATGCCGGTCGCATCGCATTGCGCCAACCGCTCGCGGATGGCAGCGCCACCATAGCCCTTGCCTTGCGCGGTCGGCACACAACCGGCAAACTGCAGATACCAATGCGGCGCCTTGGGATGATGCGCCTCCAGCACCGATTGCAGCGCCAACGCGCGCGGCAAACCGGCGCGGAAGGTGGTGATCAACTGCGGCAAAAGGCGGAGCATGGCGGAAGCCGGCGTTACCCAGGCGCCCGGCGGCCGCCAAAGCGTCGCGGCAACAGGCGTACCGGCCGCATCGAGCGCAAGCGTCCAATGGTCGGTCGAGGCATCGACTCGCGTGATCGTCGTGAAAAACCGTGCGAGCCGGTCCGCACGCCCTGCCACATCGGGAAACAGATAGGCCATCGCCGGATCATCGATGAACGCCCGCGCCAGCACGTCAGCGGTGACAACTCGCTCTGTCGCAGCGGCCGTGCGAACGATGATTGGCGGGCGCATCAAACAAGCCAGACATGAAAACGGCCCGGGGTAACCGGGCCGTTTTCGAACCGAAAGCCAATCAGGCTCAAGCGGCAGGAGCGTTTTCGGCGACCTTCTTGGCGATCTCGCGCTTCAGTCGGGCGGCGCGCACGCTCAGCTTTTCGGTGCGGGTCTTCAGCAGCCAATTGTCGAGGCCGCCGACATGTTCCACCGAACGCAGACCGTTCATCGAGACGCGCAGCTTGACCGAACGGCCGAGCACATCCGAAATCAAGGTGACGTTCTGCAGGTTGGGCAGGAACGTGCGCTTGGTCTTGTTGTTGGCGTGGGAGACGTTGTTCCCGACGAGGCGACCCTTGGCGGTCAATTCGCAAACGCGCGACATGGTGTTGGTCCTTGATACCGAATCTGAAAGATGCGCCGCCGGAGCATGCAACGCGAGAGCGGCGGGCATTAGCCGAGGTAAGGCTTCGGGTCAACCGCTGCGAGCATGCCAGCCCTACAAGAGAAACCGCCACGCCAGTGGAACCACCAGCGCGGCAACCAATCCGGTAACGACAAAGGCCAGCGCTGCCAACCCGCCGCTGCGCGCATCACGCCGGGTCAGCCAATCGGTGCCAACAATATGCGCCGACACACCAAGCCCCAGGGCGCGGGCCGCCGGATCGTCGACCTTGAGGCGCGCGAACAGCGGTGGCACCAGCAGGGCGCCAATGACACCGGTCAACACCGACAGCGCCGCCGCCAGCGCCACCGGCCCGTCAACACGCGTCATGATCGCCACGGTGAACGGTGTCGTCACGGTTTTGGTGACGAGCGCGGCGGCAAGTGCACCATCGATGCCAAGCAGCCGTGCCAGCGCGACCGCGCTGCCGATCCCGACCAGCGCGCCGCCCACCACCGCCACCAGCACCGGCACCGCGTGCGCGCGCAGCAGCGAGCGGTTGCCATCAATCACCAGCGCCAGCGCCACCAGCGCCGGGCCCAGCAGCCAACGCAGCGGCGCGGTCGCAGCTTCAAAATCCGCCAGCGGCACACCGGAGACCGCCAACCCGGCAATGATCGCCAGCGCTATCACCAGCACCGGGCTCGCCCAAGGCGGATGCCCGAGCCGAGCCGAGAGCGAACGCGCAGCAGCAAAGCCAGCCAGCACCAACGCACAGGCGAGCGCCATCGCCAGGATCAACTGCGACCTCCAGCCAACCGGAAGATCACCGCCGTCGCCAGTGCTGTGATCAATGTTGTCGCGACCAGCACGACCAGCAACGGCACCGCGGCGCCCACCACGACGCCAGCATAAGCGGTCAAGCCGACCAGTGCCGGCACAATCAAAGCACCAATCCAGCGCAGCAACAGCGCGGCGCCCGGCACGCTCCAACCGATACTACGACCGCTGATCAACCAGCCGAGATAGACGAGCAACCCCAGCACCGCCCCCGGAATGGGCAGACGCGCCCAAGCCACCAGCGCATTGCCGGCCATCGCCAGGGCGCAACACAGCAATATGCCGGGCAGCATACGCGCCACTGCCGCAAGCCCTGTTTGCATCGCCCCTTCCCCCGGCCATCAAGCCCGGCTAGACCCTTGCCATTCTACGGAGCGCGCGGCGATGCCCTTTTTTGCCATTCATTGCATCGACAAGCCCGATTCTGCGGAATTGCGCGCCGCGACCCGCGCGTCACACCTCGCGCATATCGCTACGGCCGGTGATGATGTGCTGGTTGCCGGACCGTTGCTACGCCCTGATGGGCGGGCAATGGGATCGCTGCTGATCATCGCCTTTGAAGATCGCGATGCCGCCATCGCCTTCGCCAACGCCGATCCCTATCATCAGGCCGGCCTGTTCGAGAGCCGATCGGTCACCAACTGGCACAAGGTCTTTCCCGCATAGTCGCAGGACGGAATGGCAATCGCCACCGCCAAGGGTGACGATTGCCAGCTATTGGATCAGCCAAAGATCACATCACCGACCGCCAGCGAGGTGACGTTCATCGTGAATGTTTCGGTCAGGCCTGCGCCGTAACTGATCGTCCAGACCGTGCCGACATTGCTGAGCGATGCCCCTGGGCCGAAGCCTTCGAAATTCAGCGTGTCGCCGATGGCGGTGCCATTGCCATCGAAATCCGTGATGATGTCACCGTTGATGTCGCCGACCCTGAACACGAACTTGTCAGCGCCAGAGCCGCCACTCAACGTGTCTCCGCCGCGACCGCCAATCAGCTTGTCGTTGCCGCCGCCGCCCGACAGGATATCGGCCCATGCCGTCCCGACAAACGCATTGACCCCGTTGTCGCCGTAGAATTCCACGGCGAAGTTGCCGCGAGCGGCTTTCAGCATCTCGACACTGGTCAAGGTTGAGCCATCGGCATAGCCGCCGGTCACCGTGCCGCTATTCAGATCGATGACCACCGTCTCGCCGGCCGAATTCGCGATGAAGTAATCGGAGCCTGCGCCGCCATCGACAGTGTGGACACCGGCAACGGCTTCACCGCCGATGACATCATTGCCAGCACCGCCGAAGATGATGTTGCTGCCTGCGCCGCCCTGGATGGCGTCAGCGCCCTCGCCGCCATAGATCGTGTCGTTGCCGCCAGTGCCAAAAATCATGTCATTGCCGCCGAGGCCGTGGATGACTTCGCTGGCATTTGTGCCGTTGATCACATCAGGCCCTTCGGTGCCGGACAGCTTGACCGGGATTTCGAAGATCGCCAGCAGCGCATCATGGTCTGTGGAGATCTGCTGCGCAGCGGGAAGCTCGGCGTTGAGTTGCACAGCATCAAATTGCGCCACCGCGCGCAAATTGTTGGTCGTCAGCATGTGATCGAGTTGCTGGTTATTGCCTTCAAACTGGTAGGAATAGCGCTCAGCCTCCGGCAACAACGTCGACAGATCGCTCAGCGTGCCGCCGGCGACGAGCGCCTGAATGGCATTTTCCCAAGTGAAACCGTTGAAATCGCCCTGAACGACAATCTTTGCCGCCGGATCAACCGCGAGGAGCGAGTCGACATAGGCCTTGACCGCCAACGCCTGTGCGGTGCGCGCGGCATCGCTGGCATTGGCTGGTGGCTGCGTTGATCCCCATTGCGCATCCGAGCCACCGCGCGACGTCGAATGCATGTTGATGAGGGTGATTTTTTCACCGTTGAACTCGAACTGGGCGACAAGCGGACGACGGCTCCCGGTAAAGGCAACGTCCTGGATCAGCTGTGCCGAGCCGGCGACATAGCTCACACGCGCCGGATCATAGAAGAAGCCGTTGCGAATATTGCCATTCGGCTCACCACCGGTCGTATTGGGGGCGCTGGGTGCCACTTCAACATAGGCATAGGTCGGGCCGCCGGCAGCAACGATTGCAGCGATCAGCTTATCGGCGGTTGCCTGACCGGAATAATTGATCCCATTCCCGGCGCCATCGGCATCCTGAATTTCTTGGACGCCAAGAATATCGGGCGATTTCAGGTTGTTGACGATATCCGACGCAAGCGAGGCGAATTTGGCGATGCTGTCAGTAGGATCAAGATTCTCGAGGTTGTAATTGCCGATCGACAGTTTGTCGGCGGCTTCAACAAGGCTGGTGACTTCCTTGACAGCAGTCACGTCGGTGGTGGTGGTCACCGCCTGGGTGACGAGCAGTTCATAGCTCTGGAAGGCATAGCTGATGATGCCGGTGACGTTGCTCAGGCGATCACCGACACTGAAGGTGTTGGTGAAGCCGGCGAACAGGCCATTGTCGTTGTCGAGTTGCAGCTTTTCGGGGTTCGAATCGCCCTGCGAAATGGTGATGCCACCGCTCGCCGACATGCCGGTGGCCCCAGCGCCGCCGCTGGCGACCACATAGGTTTCGCCAAAGCCGTTGGTATTCGACACCGCGATCGGCGTATCGATGGTGATCTGCATGCCTTCCAGCGATTCCCAGAAATCGATGCCGTCGCTGGCCGGATCATAGCTGGTGAAGCTGTCGTCATCGATCACTGACGTCGGCGGCAGCAAGGCGCCATTGCCGATGATGATGGTGTCGAAGGCTGCGGTGCCCAGCTTGCTGATGCTTGGCGAGATGATCTGGGTGATCGTCAGGTTGCGGCTATCATTGGCCGGGCGGAATTCGGTCACGGTGCCCGACACCTGCACCAGATCGCCGATTGCCACGCTGGCAGGAGCGGAACTGGTGAAGACAAAGATGCCATCGGAGGTGCGCGAATCGCCATCCGACGCGCCGCTGGCGCTCTGGATGTAAAAGCCGTTGGTATCAATGGCAGTGACGACACCGTTGGTGAGGACGATACTGCCGGCGTAAGCGCTGATGTGGCCAAGTCCCTGGATTTCACCGATGGTGCGCAGCACCAGCGGCGCCGCGATGGTGAAATCGAGCACACCGGCAGCGATGCCGGCAAAATCATTGCCTGCCGCGTCCTCGACGATGCCGGCGCCGGCGGTCAGCGCATAGGTGGTGCCGCCGACCAAGTCGGTGGCGGGGTTGATCGTCAGCGTATTGCCGCTGATCGTCACCTGAGGGTCGGTAATGGCGATGGTGCGAACATCGGTGCCGTTCGAGAGGGTAAAGCTGCCGGTGCCGGCAACGATCGTTTCGGTGAAGCGCAACACGATATTGCCATCGGCGGGAACCGCGACGGCGCCATCATCGGGATCCGCTGGATTGAAGGCAGCAAGTGCCGGCGCTGTTGTATCGGCAGCCTGGCCGACCGACGACACCACGATATCGTCGATGCCGACCCATTCGTCGTTGCCTGCGGCATTGGTGGTGATGATGCGGATTTCCAGATCGGCAGCATTGTTGGCGCCGGCGCCAAGTGTCACATCGACGGCAGTCACCTGTGTCGCCGTGCCGGCGGTCGTGGCATCGGCAGTATAGGCCGCATTGACCCAATTGCCGCCGCCGACACGATACTGCACGGCAACCTGCTGGATGGCATTGTCGGCGCTGCCATCAAGATCGCGGATGTTCGCCTGGAAACGGATGTTTTCGCGGCCGGTCGCATCAAGATAGATGACGATGTTTGGCGCATCGGCGGTGCCGGACCCATTCAGCGCGATGGTCGGGTTGGTGATCGCGAATTCGGCGACACCGCCAATGGCTAAGGTGTTGGGGTTGTTCTGGTTGGCATTGACATCAACCGGGCCCGGCGACGCCGCGCCACTGGTAATGGTCTGCGGGTCAACACCGGTCGCCGACACAAGATCGTCACCGCGATAGCCCATAATGCTCGGCACGCCCGACCAATCGTCGTCGCCGGAGATCAACCCGGCGTTGGACCAATCCTGAGAGAAATTGCCGGTCGAAAGGGCGAAGCGCGTCGTCGTCATGTGGCAAAAGGTCTCCGTAGTGCAGGCATCGGATAGATGCGTGCCGTGACACTGTCATGACATGACAGTCATTTATGGCAAGCCTGTCCGTGCGCCTGTGGCCGAACTTTCGCGCGGCGTCAGAGCAACAGCCGGAACCGCGTTCCTGCCGGAACCACAGCTTCGCATGTCAGCGCCCCACCATGCGCCAAGGCAATCTGGCGGGCGAGACTCAAACCCACGCCCGTACCGTCGGCCTTGGTGGTGAAAAACGGCAGAAAGATATCCTGCCGCTGCGCTTCGGGCACGCCGACGCCATTGTCGCTGACATCGATGGCCACACGCCCGGCCTTCTGTGCTGTCGCCTCCAGCCGCACCACCGGCGACTCAACCCCGTCGACGGCCGCCGCCGCGTTGCGCAGCAGGTTGATCAGCAATTGCGCGAGCAAATCCGGATCGGCATCGATCGCCAGCCCCGGCGGCGCGATCGCCACCGCCAAGGGCAAATTCGGCCAATCACTTTCGAAAAGGCGCTTCAATTCGGCAAAAAGCGCCGCAACATCGACCATCCGGCGGTGCAATTCGGGTGGCCGGGTCAACTGGCGATAGGTCCGGACGAAGTGCATCACCCCTTCGGCGCGCCGTGCCACGGTCTCGATCGCGGCGCGCGCATCGGCAATCGCCGGATCATGGCCAGTATCGGCGGCGGCGATCAGTTGCGCCGCGGTGGCCGACAGCGAAGTCACCGGCGTCATCGAATTCATGATCTCGTGCGTCAGCACGCGCACCAGATCGGTCTGCGCCGCCAGTTCGGCTCGATCAAGCTCGGCCTGGATCGGCTGGATGGCGAGGATCCGCATCGGCCCGCGCGCCTGACGCACTTCGGCCATCGACAGCAGCGCCGCCGTCGGCACGCCGCCGACGATCAGCTGCGTCGCCTGCCGCTCGCCGGGCTTGAGGCTCATCACATCGCCGCGAAACGCTTCGCCGTGCAGCGCCAGATCATCGGTGCGCGCGATGGTTGCCACCAGCAGCCGCCGCGCCGCCTTGTTGAGCAACGCCACCCGGCCCTCGGCATCAATACTGACCAACGGGCTGGGCACATCATCAACCAGCGCCGCCAGATAGCGATTGTCGTCCTGGATTGCCGCACGCTCGTTGCGCAGCCGGGCGATGGCACCATTGAGGCTGTCGGCGAGCGCGCCGAAGCCGCCGCCAGTGCCGCTGAACCCCTGGGTGAAATCATCATGGGTCAAGGCTTCGACAAAGCGCGCCACGGCAAAGTTGGTGCGGCGGATGAACAGCCAGAGTTCCGCCAGCGCGGCACCCGTCAGGATGCCGGCGAGCAATGTTGTCGCGTACAGCCCCGGCCGGGTGACCGCCCAGGCCAGCGCCGCGCCGGCCCCCAGCAGCACGGCAATGCGCGCCACAAGCCCGACTTCGAAGCGGGTGCCGAGCGGCATGTCGCTCATAGCCCGTGCTTTTCCATGCGGCGGTAAAGCGAAGCACGGGTCAGCCCGAGTGCAGCCGCGGCAGTCGAGATGTTCCAGGCGTGTTTCTGCAATGCTCGCTCGATGATGCGGCGCTCGCTGCGCTCGAGGTTCATGTCGATTTCGGCGTCGCTGACGACCGGTGCCGCTGCAATCGCCGTCGTGCGCTTCGGCAACGGAAAATCGTCATCGGTGAAACTGTCACCGGCAGCGAGGATGATGGCGCGTTCGGCCGCGTGGCGCAGCGCCCGGACATTGCCCGGCCAATCATAAGCGGCCAGCCGGGCCGCCAACGCTACGGGCAGCACCGGGAGTGGCTTGCCATATTTGCGAGCATAGAGCCCGAGATAGTGATCGAGAAGCAGCGGCACATCCTCGGGCCGGTCGCGCAGTGGCGGCAGCACGATCTCGACGGTGTTCAATCGGAACAGCAAGTCGGGCCGGAAGCGGCGCTCATCGGCCAGATCGGCCGGCGCCATGTTGGTGGCGGCAATCACCCGCACGTCGAAGCCGACATCGCGATTGCTGCCGACCGGCGTCACCCGCCGCTGTTCGAGTGCCGTCAACAATTTGGGTTGCAGGTTGAGCGGCAGATTGCCGATTTCATCGAGAAACAATGTGCCGCCATCGGCCGCCTGGAACCGCCCGATGCGATCGGCACGCGCATCGGTGAAGGCGCCCTTCACATGGCCGAACAGCTCGGAATCGAACAGGCTTTCGGCGACCGCCCCCAGATCAACCGACAGGAAGGGCTTGGCGGCGCGTTTCGAGCGAGCGTGGAGTTCGCGGGCGATGAGTTCCTTGCCGGTGCCATTCTCGCCGAGCACCAGCACATTGGCATCGGTCGGCGCGACCCGATCGATCAGCGCCAGAACGCCGCGCATCGCGGCCGAGCGACCCAGCAGCGGGCTTTCCGGCCGTGCCGTCGTCACCATTTCGGCGAGGCGCGCTTCGGCGACGTGTGCGTCGCGGCGGCTTGCCCGCAAGGCCGCCGCTGTCGTGACGGTTGCCACCAGCCGGTCATTGTCCCACGGCTTGGTGACGAAATCGGTGGCGCCGCGCTTCATCGCTTCGACGGCGATATTCACCCCGCCATAGGCGGTGATGATCACCACCACCGCCTGCGGATCATGACGGCGGATGAGTTCCAGCGCCTTGAAGCCTTCGGCACCGCTCGATTGACCGCGCGCGAAATTCATGTCGAGCAGGATGACATCGGGATCGTGCGCCTTGAGCAGCGCCGGTAGCGCTGCCGGATCATGCGCGACGATCACCTCGGCGAACAGTGGCCGCAGCAACAGCCGCGCCGACAGCGCCACATCGGCATCGTCATCGACAATCAGCGCAGTGCCGCGTGCGGGCATCAAGGCTCCATCCAGAGGTCACATCCCAGTGTCCGGATTCGTACAGCATCTGTCCGAAAGCGAACAGCCGCACGATGTATTTTTTTCATGTTCCGCAATTGAATCAAGCAAAATCAATTACTTATCCACTTGGCACACTTCCTGCATGGCATGAGACGTGGCTTCCCCCGGTCACGAACGAAAGGACCCTTCCCATGACCACTCGCTTCAGCCTGTTCCGTTCCACCCTCGCCATCACTGTCGCAACCGCAGCAACCCTGCTCACCATCGCTGGCAGCGCCGCCCCAGCCGCTGCCGCCGAAGGGCAGCGCGGTGTCGCTATCGATGTCAGCGGCATCGATCTTGCCAGCCCGGCCGGTTACGCCCGGATCGAAGCACAGATCGGTCGTGCTGCACGCAGTGTCTGTTCAACCGGTGACGACCGCACCGCCGCCAACGCCATGGCCCGACGTGACTGCATCAAGGCGACTGTTGCCCGGGCAATGCCAAACCTCGACAGCTCTGCCGCCGCTGCGCGCGATGCCCGCACCGCGGTCGCCGACGCCGCCCCCGCCGCTGCCACGGCGCAGCGCTAGTGTCGGCCTGCTGGTGGGCGCCGTGTCCCCCTCCACCGCGCCCACCGGCCCTTCTTTTCACGAAAGCCTGCAATGACCGTCGTCACCCTCAAATCCGGCGAAGCCAAGCCGGCCAGCCCCAGCGGCGTCGGCATGGACAAGGCGGTTGAAACCCGGCGGATGCCGCTGCGCACCCGAATGATCATCGGTGCCCTGGCTATCGTCATCACCGGCGGCGTGGCGGCCTGGGTGGTGGCGACCAGTGCGGGATCCCAGACGGTCGAAACCGCCAATCTGTCGATCGCCACCGTCAGCCGCGGCACCTTTGATGATTTCGTGTCGTTGCGCGCCCGCGTCACGCCCTCGGTCACGGTGTTTCTCGACGCTGTTGAAGGTGGCCGTATCGAGCGCGTGCTGGTGGAGGATGGCACCGCCGTCACGCCCGGCCAGCCGCTTGCCGTGCTGTCCAATGCGACGCTGCAACTCGATGTCATCGCTCGCGAAGCCGATGTCAGCCAGCAGCTCAACAATTTGCGCAGCCAGGAACTTGAACTCCAGCGCAGCCGCCTCGAAAACCGCCGCAATCTCGGCGAAGTCGATTGGCAGATGCGCAAGGCCGACCGCCAGCTGGAGCGCGACCGGGCGCTTGCAGCCAATGGCTGGGTCTCGGGCAAGGCCCTGAAGGATTCGCAGGACGAAGCGCGTTATCTTGCCGAGCGCCGCACCATTACCGCCGAAACACTCGCCACCGAGGAGCGCTTGCAAGCGAGCCAGCTCGCGCAGTTGCGCAGCGCCGCCACAGGCCTCACCGCCAATCTCCGCCTCGCCCGCGCCAGCCTCGAAGCGCTTACCATCCGCGCCCCGGTCGCCGGGCAATTGTCGGGCTTTGCGCCGCAGGTCGGCCAGAGCCTCAACCGCGGTGAGCGCATCGGCCAGATCGACAGCGCCGGCCGCAACAAGCTGGTCGCCGATATCGACGAATTCTATTTGGGCCGCGTCCGCACCGGGCAAAAGGCCAATGTCGAATGGGCCGGCAAGGCCTGGCCGCTTACGGTCACCAAAATTTATCCGCAGGTGAAAGGCGGCACCTTTACCGCCGACCTCACCTTTGACGGCGCGGAGCCAACCACCTTGCAGCGCGGCCAGACGCTCAGCCCCAAGCTGACGTTGAGCGACCCGGTACCCGCCGTCACCGTCGCCAATGGCGCCTTCTACCAGGATTCGGGTGGCGCCTTCGCCTTTGTCGTCTCGAAAGACGGCAAGACCGCCGAAAAGCGCCCGATCCGTCTTGGCCGCCGCAACCCCGA
>JAAFIT010000359.1 GCA_013298745.1 Sphingomonadales bacterium | reverse complement strand
CATTGTCGAGCAGGCGCCGCCGCGATGCGATCACAGCATTGTCGAGAAGAACCGTTGTTCGAGCGGCAGCATCGCAGCACCAATGGCGCAGGCATCGACCCGGGTTTGCGACGGAATGATCCTTGGCAGCGGACGGGGCTCCTCGCGCCGCGCGTCATCGAACAGCTCGATGGTCGGAATGATCTTCTGGGCAAGGCTGGGTGGTAGGCGACCGCCAAGCACAATCGCCTGCGGGTCGAGCAGCGCCGCGATTGACGATGCGATAAGCGAGAGCGGATCGCGGGACCGCTCGATCCATTCATCGACTCCAGGCCATTCGATATCGAACCGCGCCAGCATGTCGGAAATGCCTTCGACATCGACACCGCGTCGCCGCACCGATTGCAGCAGGGTTTCGAGCGTCGGCAACTGATAGACATTGCGCGGCAGGATGAGGCCGATTTCGCCGCCATTGCCATGGACGCCGCGCATCAGCCGATGGTTGAGAATGACCCCGCCGCCGATGCCCGCCGCGATGAAGACATAGACAAAGTTCGCCAGCTCACGGCCGGCGCCGAGCAGGCTTTCGCCGATGGCGGCGGCATTGCCATCATTTTCCACCCAGGCCGGCAGCCCGAGCGCCTCGCTGAACAGCGCATCGACTTCGACCATCGCCCAATCATCAAGGGCGCGCGGCGGATTGTAGCGCGATTTGCCATCGAGATTGTACCCTGAGATACCGATGCCGACGCCGAAAAGCCGGTCGCGTTGAATGGCCTGGCTGGTGAACAGCCTTTCGGTGATCGCCTCCAGATTGGTGAACACGGCACGCCGGCTCATCACCGGCATGACGACATGTTCATAGCCGACGACCTGGCCGGAAAAATCCATCAGCAGCACCGACATGGCGTCGGTCATCAGCGCAACGCCGACCGAATAGGCGTGGCCGGGCGCGATCTGCAGTTCGATGCGCGGCTGGCCGCGGCGGCCGTTGCTCTGGCGGTCTCCCAGTTGCAACGCGCCGCGTTCGACAAGGTCGTTCACCAGCCGCGAAACGCTCTGCTGTGACAGGCCTGTTGTCGTGGCGATATCGGGCTGGGTGGCGCCGCGATGGCGCAGCACATGGCTCAACACCTTCGTCTCGCTTTCGGACGGCAGCTGGAACGAGTCTGGAATCGTCTTGGTCCGCGGCATGGCGACCGTCATGACAAATCACTTTCCGCCACGCAAATCTTTCGGACGAAAATTAAAACCCGTCATGCGTTGAAATAGTCGAAAGGACTTGCTATCAGCGTGTCTGCAATGGCCCGGAACAGGGCCAGCATGATGGGGAGACGATTCATGACGCCAATTCACGCTGCCGCCTTCGCTCGCAATCTCGCCGGCGCCTCACTGCTCGCTTTGCTGCCCGCGGCCGCCCTGGCACAGACGCCAGCGCCAACGACGACAGCTGCGGCCGACGAAGAGATCGTGCAGGAAATCGTCGTGACCGGGACCAGCCGTGCGCGTATCGCGCTCGACACGCCGCTGGCGGTCACCCAGGTCAATGAAACCAGCCTGATCCGTCTCGGCGGCACTGGCCAGGCGACGATCTTGAACACGATTCCGACCATCAAGGCTGATGGCGGCGGTGGTGAAGTTGCAGCCAACGTCTTTATCCGTGGCTTGCCGTCCGGTGGCCAGTATCAGTTCACGCCGCTGATGTACGATGGCGTGACCGTGCTCTCCAGCTTCGGCCTCAATTCCTCGGCCTATGACGTCTATTTCCGCAACGATCTCGGCATCGAGCGGCTGGAATTCGTCCGCGGCGGGGTTTCGAATCTGTTCGGCCCCGGCTCGGTTGCCGGCCTTATCAATTTCATCAGCAAGACCGGCGGTGATCGCCTCGAAGGCACGGTGCAACTCGAAGTGGCGGAAAAGGATCGCTATCGCGGCGATGTCGCGCTCAGTGGCCCGCTCGGCGGCAATCTGTTCTTCGCGGTGTCCGGCTTCTACCGCACCGACAAGGGGCCGCTGCGCACCAACCTCGATACCAAGGGCGGGCAGATCCGCGGCAATCTCGAATATCGGTTCGATGACGGCAGCGGCAACGTCAAGCTGATCGGCCAATACATCAACGATCAGGTGCAATTCTATCTGCCGATCCCGCTCGATGGCCGGACCCGCAGCCGCCTGCCCGGCAATGATGGCAATCTGGTCAATTCGGTGCAGAATGATTTCGCCGCCGGGCTCGGCTTCAAGACGCCGGCTGGCAATTTCAGCTCCGATATCGCCGAAGGCGTTTCAACCAAGGGCGGGATGATCGGGCTGACGTTCGACAAGGATTTCGGTGACAGCGGCTGGGGTGTCAACGGTGCCGTCAAATACAGTGATTACAAGCACAAGTTCGGGCTGTGGTCGGATGGTGACGGTGTCATCAACGTGCCGGAAACACAGCAAAGCTTCCTGACCAATCGCAATCTTGGCTCGCTTTCCAATGCCGCTTTCAGCTTTGTTGGCGGTGGCGCGCTTCCAGCCAATTATCTGCTGTTCGCCAATCGCATCACCGATCGTGATCGCCCGGTCCATGATTTCACCGGTGAGCTCAACCTCACCAAGTCCTTGGTCACGGGCGGCGTCGATCACAGCCTGACGCTCGGCGGCTTTTACGGCAATGCCAGCGCCGGCGACTACAACGTCACCACGACTTATCTCGCCGAATTCAACAACACGCCGCAGCTCGTCAATCTGGTGATCACCAACCCGACGACCGGCGCCAGGACGATCATTTCTAACAACGGCCTGCTCAACGCCGGCGCGGGCTATGTCAACAATCGCCACGAGGCGGAACGCTTCTCGGCCTATATCGCCGATCAGATGAAGATCGGGGACAATTTCAACCTCGATATCGGCTTCCGCTGGGAACAGCTCAACGGCCAGATCAGCCGCGAACGCACCGCGACCTTCGTGACCGACAGCACGACCGCCAATCTTTCGACGGCGCTGCGCGATGTCATCTGGGGCAATGGCGCCTTCACCACCGGCGATGTGTCGACCAGCGAATGGGCCGGCGCCATCGGGGCGCTCTACAAGGTCAGCGACGGTGTCAGCGTCTATGCCAACGCCTCGCGTGGCTATTTCTTCCCGGAACTGCGCTCGGTGTCGTTCAACGCGCTGTTCCAGCCATCGACCTACAAGGCCGAAATCATCAAGCAGGCCGAAGCCGGCATCAAGGTGCAGCAGCGCCAATTCTCGTTGACGGTCGCGGGGCTCTACACCCGGCTCGATAATCGCCGCCAGGTGCTGTTCGTCAACGACGGCGCCGGCGGTTTCACCGAGCGGGTCAATCTGGTCGGCACCGAATCCTATGGCATTGAAGGCACGCTTGATCTGAAGCTGATGCGCAACCTGCGCTTCAACGGCAATCTGACGATCCAGCAATCGCGCTATATCGCCTTTGATACCAATCCCGCGATCATCGGCCGCGATGTCGAGCGCCAGCCCGATATCCTCTACA
>JAAFIT010000357.1 GCA_013298745.1 Sphingomonadales bacterium | reverse complement strand
CGATTGCGCCAAAGGTGTTGGCCGCAGAGAATTGACGAGCGATTCGGGCTTCGCGCTTCGCTACTGCCGGATCACTACCCGCTTCAGCTGCCGTCCGAGCCGCGTCGCGACGGGCACGGGCTTCTTTCAAACCCACGTCAGGGTAGCTGCCAAGCGCCAGCTTCTTTTCCTTGCCGTCGATGCGATATTTCAACCGCCACAGCTTCGATCCGCCGGCCGTCACCAGCAGCTATAGGCCCTTTTCGTCGGCCAGCTTGCGGTCGATGTCGCCGGGCTTGGCCTGTTTGATCGCGGTGTCTGTCAATGCCATCGGTTCACCCTCGCAGCCTTGCTGCAAAACCGCTTGGAAAAAGGCCCCCAAAAAGGCCCCCAGAAATCTGCGCTTGCCGGCGAATATCGGCGAACACAGGCGGTCACTGCGAGAGCTAAAGTAGCTGAATTATAGGGGTTTTTCAATCCCCGGCGGCCGCTGGCGGCCGGGGTGATGGTGCCCGGAAGAGGACTCGAACCTCCACGCCCTTGCGAGCGCCAGCACCTGAAGCTGGTGCGTCTACCAATTCCGCCATCCGGGCACGAAGGTAGGAGGGGGCGGTTAGGGGTGGCGGCCGCGCTTGTCAACACGGCTTTCGATTTGGCGCGTGTTTCACCCACCAAAATGCTGCCGACTGCCGCGACAAACGCCAAAAGTGCCGCTAAAGGCGTCGGCATGACAGCCCAGACCCTCCCGACCCAGCCACCCCTTGCCTCCGACGCCCTTGTGACGGTGATCGGAGGATCGGGCTTTCTTGGTCGTTACATCGTCCAGCAACTGGCAGAGGCCGGCTACCGCGTCCGCGTTGTCGTGCGTCACCCCGATACCGCGCTGTTCCTCAAACCGCTGGGCAGCCTCGGCCAGATCCAGATTGTTGCCGGCAATATCGCCACTGGTTTCGGCATCGCCCATAGTTTTGCTGGCGCCAGTGCCGGAATCAATCTTGTCGGCATTCTTGATGAAAAGGCTGGACAGCGCTTTGCCGAGGTGCAGGCGGCCGGCGCCACCAATGCCGCCCGCGCTGCCGCTGCGGCCGGCGTCTCGCATTATGTGCAAATGTCGGCAATTGGAGCGGACGCGGCGTCTTCGATCCCCTATGCGCGCAGCAAGGGCGAAGGCGAAGCCGGCGTCCGCGCCGCAATTCCGGCGGCCACTATCCTGCGGCCGAGCCTGGTCATCGGCCCCGAAGACCAGTTTCTCAACCGATTTGCCGCGATGGCGCGATTGGCACCAGTGCTGCCGGTTATCGCCGGTGACAGCCGGTTCCAGCCGATCTTTGTCCAGGATGTGGCTGCAGCAACATTGGCGGCACTGCGCTTGCAGGCAGCAGCCGGGCGAATCTTCGAATTGGGTGGACCGGAGGTGCTCAGCTTCCGTGCCATCCTGGCGATGATCAATACCGAAACTCGCCAGAACCGCCGCCTCCTCGAGGTGCCGGCGGGTATGGCCAGCTTGATGGGCAAGCTAGGCGACCTGTTGCCGTTCATGCCGATGACATCGGACCAATATGCAATGTTGCAGAAAGACAATGTCGCCAACCCGGCGCTGCCCGGGCTTTCCGACCTTGGCATCGTCCCGACTCCACTGGCGGCGTTCGTGCCCGCCATGCTCGAACGCTATCGGCCTGGCGGGCGTTTCAGCAAGGAGGGCTGATCCGACAGAATTCCGGACAATGTGCCACACGCCGCGGTGACCTTTGATCACGAAATGATGGTTGCTGGTTTGTAATCAATCTGGCATTGCTCGTCATGGGCAACCAAAAAACACTGTCAGATCAGGGGGTTAACAATGGGTAAATTTACAACTGCACTACTGCTTTCGCTGTCGCTTCCGGCAATGGCGCAGGCGGCCACGGGCCATATCCACGATGCATCATGCAATCACCAATGGTCCGATTATCAGGGTGAACTGGCCACCGGCGAGTTGTCGAATGCGATGATGACATCGTCGAGCGAATCGATGTCAACGGGGATGACCTTCATCCTCAACGATCTCGGCGGCGTTGGTGTCGGCACCCAGGCGCGTGCCGGCTTTGAAGCCGCCGCTGCGATGTGGTCAAAAATCCTTGTCGATCCGATCACCATCCGGCTCGATGTGCGCTTTGCAGCGCTGGGTCCCAACATTCTCGGTTCGACGGGTTCGACGACCAACACGATCAACTACACCGGCCTTGCAAGTCTGCTTGCTACTGATTCGAAGTCTGTCTGGGACGCTGCCGCAGTTTCGTCGCTCCAACCCGGGCCGCTGTCCTTTGTGACGAACGAGCCGCCGACTCCGGGGACTGCCATCGATTCGCGTCTGCGGTTCCTCGATAACAACAACAGCTTTGATAACAATAACATCCAGATCAACACGGCGCAGGTGAAGGCGCTGGGGCTTAACCCGATTTACAATGCCACCACCAACCCCGGCGGTCGCGATGGCTCGGTTTCGTTCAGCACGCTGTTCGCTTGGGATTTCGATCCGACCGATGGCATCACGCCCGGCACAATCGATTTCGTTGGCGTTGCCGCGCATGAAATCGGCCACGCACTGGGTTTCCGCTCGGGTGTCGATCTGGCCGATCAAAACGCCTTGCCGAACCGCCCTCCGGCGCGCGGCCTCGGTAATATCGCCTGGGGCACGGTGCAGGATCTGTATCGCTATGGCGATTTCAACGGCACCACGACGCTCGACTGGTCGATTGGCGGGGATTCCTGCTATTCGATCAACGCTGGCGTGAACTGCCTGGCGCCGCTTTCGACGGGTGCATTCAACGGCGATCGCCGCCAGGCGAGCCACTGGAAGGACGACACCCTTCTCAACATCAACCCGCCGATCGGCATCATGGACCCGACGGCAAGCGGCCCCGGCGGTACGCGCCCGTTCATGCAGATCTCCAAGCTCGATCGCCTGGCCTTTGACGTGATGGGCTATGATCTTGCTGTGCCGGAGCCCGGCACCTGGATGATGCTGATCACCGGCTTCGGCTTTGTCGGTGCCGCGATGCGCCGTCGGGCTACTCAGGCTCAGACTGCAGCCTGATTGTCCTCTGGCGCGCGGTGCGCGCCACGGTTAAAGCTCCGCCGTCGGCAACCTGTCCGGCGGCGGAGATAACCGAAATTGGAAAATTCGTTACTGACCATCATCCTGCTCGGTATCGTCGAGGGGTTGACTGAATTTCTGCCGGTATCTTCGACGGGTCACCTGATCCTTGCGGGTGAACTGCTGGGCTTCAAAGGCGAGGCCAACGCCACTTTTGAAATCGCCATCCAGTCCGGCGCGATTCTGGCCGTCGTGGTTGCCTATTTCGGGCGGTTTTCCAAGGTCGCCGCCGGGCTGTTTTCGCGCGATGCCGGGGCCTGGGCGTTCCTGCGTAACATCGTGCTCGGCTTTGTCCCGGCCGGGATCGCGGGGGTGCTTTTCATCAAGGCGTTCGAAGCGATGCTGCTTAGCCCGATGACGGTGGCGAT
>JAAFIT010000356.1 GCA_013298745.1 Sphingomonadales bacterium | reverse complement strand
CAGGGCCTGCTCGGCGGCGCGCTGGCCACGTCGCCGGCGCCGCTCGCTGATGGCATCGCCACCGTGGTGCCGCCGCTGCGGCTGGTGCTGGTCGCGGGGGCTGCCATCTCGATGGCGGGCTATACGGCGTCCGAAGCCATGTCCTCGCCGCGGATGCTGTTCGCGATGGCTCGTGACGGCTTTCTGCCCTCGGCGCTCGGCCGGCTGCACAAGCGCAACGCGACGCCCTGGGTGGCGAGCCTCACCCACGCCGGCATTGCCGCCGCGCTGGCGATATCGGGCAGCTTCGCTCAGCTCGCCATTGTCGCCACGCTGATCATCATCGTCGTCTATCTGATTGGTTGCGCGGCAGCCGTCACGCTGCGCCGTCGCGACGTGGCGCTCGCCGGAACGCCAGTGCGCATCCCCGGCCTCACCGGCTTTGCGATCGCCGGTTGCGCGGCAATGCTGTGGGTCGGCGCACAATCGACGCCGGCTGAAGCTGCGGCCATCGCCGCGCTGATTGCGGTGGCGTCGCTGATCTATCGCTTGCGCCGTCAGAACGCCTTGGCGTCGGCATAGGCTGCCAACGCCCGCGCCCGGCCTTCGGCATGGCCGACGATCGGATGCGGATAGTTGCGCCCCAGCGCCACGCCCGCAGCGCGCAGCATCAATGGCTCGGCCTCCCATGGCGCATGAATATCGGCATCACGCAGATTGGCGAGTTCGGGCACCCAGCGCCGGATATAGGCGCCGGCATCGAATTTGGCGCTTTGCGTCACCGGCGCGAAAATGCGGTTGAACGGTGAGGAATCGACGCCCGATCCCATCACCCATTGCCAGCCGAGCGAATTGGCACCGAGATCGGCATCAACAAGGCAATCCCAGAACCAGCGTTCCCCCTCGCGCCAATCGATCAGCAGATGCTTGACGAGGAAGGAGGCGGCGATCATCCGCACGCGATTGTGCATCCAGCCGGTCGCCCAGAGCTGCCGCATCCCGGCATCGACGATCGGATAGCCGGTGCAGCCCTGCTGCCACGCCGCCAGCTCGCGCGGCGCATCACGAAAGCCGATCGCATCGAACTGGGCGCGGCCCGGCACATCGCCGTGATCGGGGAATTGATCGAGGATGTTCGCTGCAAAATCGCGCCAGCCAAGCTCGCGCAAGTAAGGCTCGGCGTGGGCCGCCGGGATGGCGTCGGCGACCGCGTGCCAGACCTGGCGGATCGAGATTTCGCCCAGCGCCAGATGCGGCGACAGGCGTGAAGAGCCATCCTGCGACGGCAGATTGCGGCCCTTGTCGTAGCCGGCAGCGACATTGAGAAACTCCGCCAGCCGCGCTGCAGCGCCCGCTTCTCCCGGCATCCACATCGCAAAACCGCCCGACCAGTCGGGGCTGGTCGGCAGCAGGCGCCAATCGCCGAGAGTGTCGCTCGCTGGCAGCGGCGCGAACACCATCTCCGGCGCCGGCTGCGGCGGCGGTGGCGGCATCTGTTCCTGCAACTTGCGCCACCATGGCGTGAAGATGCGATAGCGCCCGCCTCCTCCCGCCGTGACACTCGCCGGCGGCGCGAGCAGCGCGCCGTGATAGCGCTTGAGCGTGACCGCCTTGGCCACAGCCGCATCCTGCGCCTTGGCCCAGGGTTCATAATGGGTGAGCGTATGCACCGCCGCCGCGCCGACGCTGGCGGCGACCTGCGGCACCACATCCGCCGCAAGGCCACGCCGCAGCACCAGCGCACCGCCGCGCGCCGCAAGATCGCGCCCCAAAGACAACAGGCTGTGATGCAGCCACCAGCGCTGCGCCGCGCCCATGCGCCAATGGCCGGGCTTGTCGTCATCGAGGACGAACAGCGCCACCACTGGGCCGGATCGCGCGGCGGCGGCAACGGCGGCATGATCGGCGAGCCGCAGATCGTTGCGGAACCAGATGAGATGGGGTGCTGACATGCTGCCTGATTAGCCGCTATGAGCCGGGGCGTCTGCCCTTCCCGAAAGCGCCCAAATGCCGCAACTCGCCTATGTCGATGGTCGCATCACCGCCTTGCGTGACGCGACAGTGCATGTCGAGGACCGCGGCCTGCAGTTCGCCGACGCACTGTACGAAGTCGCGGCGGTAATGAATGGCGAGTTGCTCGATTGGGAACCGCATCTGGCGCGGCTGCGGCGCAATTGCGCGGCGATCTTCATCGATTTCCCGATGACCGATGCGGCGCTTACCGCACAGGCCAAGCGCCTCGTCGCCGCCAATGGCCACAAGGACGCGCTGCTCTATCTCCAGCTCAGCCGCGGTGTTGCGAAGCGCGATCACAGCTTTCCCAGCGCACCTCGCGCCAGCCTGATCATGACCGTGCGCCGCTTCGATTTCGCCCAGCGCATCGGCCAGCAAAAGACCGGTGTCGGCGTCATCACCGTCAACGACATGCGCTGGCAGCGCGTCGACATGAAGACCACCGGCCTGCTTGCCAATGTGCTGGCCAAGCAGGACGCCAAGGCCGCCGGCGCCTTCGAAGCCTGGATGGTGAGCGCCGATGGCATTGTGCGCGAAGGCGGATCGACCAACGCCTATATCGTCAAGGACGGCGCGATCATCACCCACCCATTGTCGGCGCATATCCTGCCCGGCATCGCGCGCGCCACATTGCTGCGGCTGGCACGCGACGCGCAGATGACGGTGATCGAGAGGCCGTTCAGCCTTGATGAAGCACTCGCCGCCGATGAGGCGCTGCTGACGTCAACGACGGCACCCTTGCTGCCGGTGGTCCGCATCGACGGCCGCCCTGTCGGCTCTGGAACGCCCGGCCCGGTGGCTGGGCGGCTCGCCGCACTGGTGTGGGACGAAATCGCCCGACAGACCGGCTGGCGGCGATAGCGTCGACGGATCGGATCGTCCAAAGGATGGCCTCCGGGGTCTGGGGCCATTGGCCCCAGCCGCCGGAGGCACTTCAACAGAAATGCCCGCAAATCAAAACGGCCCTCTCCCGAAGGAAAGGGCCGAACGCGCCTACATCATCGGCGGCGGGGGTGGCATGTGATCGCCATGGCCACCACGGCCTTCACGGCCGCCACGACCCTTCGCCATTCGCTCTTCCATCCGCTCCTTCATGTCGCGGGCATTGGCGACGAAGGCCTTGCGATCGGCCACCGACAGCTTGGTGAAACCGGCGAGCATTGCCGCCTGGCGCTTTTCCCGCGTCGCCTCGGCGGCCTTGCGCTCGTCGTCCATCGCCCGCCGCAGCGCTGCGGTATCGAGCGTGTCGGCATCGAGCAGCACCAGCATCCGGTCACGCGCGGCCTTGACGGCCTGATGTTCGGCGCGCGGATCGCCGCCGGCCTTCATCGCCTCGCGCATCGTCGCGCGGCCGGCCTCGCTCATCCCGGCGAACATGCCGCCGCCGCGCATATCGCTGCGTGGCGGGCGCACCAGGGTTGCGGCCGTGCCGGGCGTAGGCGGCGCTGCCTCGGCGAGCACCGGTGCGGCACTGGCCAGCAGCAGCCCGAGCGTGATGGCGCG
>JAAFIT010000355.1 GCA_013298745.1 Sphingomonadales bacterium | reverse complement strand
ATGGCTGCCGTCGAAGCTGCTGTGGCGCGACCCGCGCTGGTTCCAGTTCGATCGCATCGACGGCACGACGCCGCTGCTGCGCGGCAATGGCACGCCGACGCCGCTACCGGTGCGAAAGTTCATCACCCATGTCCACAGCGCTAAATCCGGCCTGCCCATCCGGGGCGGAATCGCGCGCATCGCCGCCTGGGTGTTCCTGTTCAAATCGCTCGGCCTGAAGGACTGGGTGACCTATGCCGAAGTCTTCGGCTTTCCGGTCCGCGTCGGCAAATATGGCTCCGGCGCCAGCGAGGACCAGATCCGCACGCTGATGCGCGCCGTCGCCAGCGTCTCCACCGATATGGCGGCGGTTTTTCCCGATTCGATGTCGATGGAGTTCGTGAAGGCCGAAGGCAATGGCTCGGCCGATCTCTACGAACGGCTTTGCGGCTATCTCGACAAGCAGCTTTCAAAGCTGGTGCTCGGCCAGACGGCGACGACCGATAGCGAAGGCGGCGGCCTTGGCGGATCGGGCAAGGAGCACAACGATGTCCGCGGCGACATCGAGCGCAGCGACGCCAAGCAGCTCGCCGCCTCAATCAACCGCGACCTGGTCCGGCCGATGATCGATCTCAACTTTGGGAGCGGCCCCTATCCGCAGATCGTCATCGGCCGCGAGGATCCTGTCGACACCAAGGCGCTGATGGAGGGCGTGGAAAAGTTCGTCACCATGGGCGGCCGCGTCGGCGCGACAGTGATCGCCGATCGGCTCGGCATTCCCGATCCGCAGGACGGCGAACAGCTGCTTTCGGCGCCAAAATCGGCGGCCGCGACAAACCCGGTTTCTGGCGCGCCAGCGCTGCCGGGTGGCCCGTTCCCCCCAGAATTGGCGGCGACTGCCTTCTTAGGGCCTCTTAAAGCTTCTTATGAGGCCATCGCGACCGCAGCCTCGGGTGCGAATGGCGATGCTGGCGGCAAAGACGATATCGATGCCCTGGTCACGATGATGGCCGATGAAGGCTGGCAGATGGTCCTCGGGCCGATGCTCGACCCTGCGATCTCGGCGCTGGCGGCGGCCGGAAACTATGACGCAGCGCTGGCCGCGCTGCCGGCCGCACTGGCGGCGATGGACGCCGATACGCTGGCAACGCGTCTGGAGCGGGCCGCCTTCGCGGTGCGCGCGGTGGCGCGCGCCGGTGCCGACGGCGGTGGCGAGGATGCCTGAACCGGTCAGCATCAAAGCCGTTTTCGATCTGCCGCCCGAGCGCGCGATCGCGTTCCTCGATTCGAAGGGGTATCGGGTCTCGGTCGACTGGACCGACACGTTCAACGAAGAGCATGATGCCAGCTTCACCGTGGCCAAGATCGCCAAGCTCGATCTGCTGCGCGCCATCCATATCTCGCTGCTCGAGGCTCAAACCAACGGTACGCCCTACGCCGCCTGGCTGGAGCAGCTGAAGCCGACGCTCGCCGACGCCGGCTGGTGGGGCAAGGTCGCCGACGCTGAGGTGACCGGCACCGACAAGCCGGTTTTCGTCGGCCCGCGCCGGCTGCGCACCATCTATGACACCAATCTGCGGATGGCCCGCTCAGCCGCACTGTGGCAGCGCGCCCAGGCGAGCAAGGCGACGCTGCCCTATCTACGCTATTCGGCAGTGCTCGATCGGCGCACCCGGCCGCAGCACGCCGCCTGGCACGGCGTCATCCTGCCCGTCGACCACCCGTTCTGGCTGACGCACTTCCCGCCGTGCGGCTGGAATTGCCGCTGCACCGCCATCCAGGTGAACGAAGCGATGATGGAGCGGCGCGGCTGGACGGTCACCGAGCCGCCGCCGCCGATCGTCCCGGTGCCTTTCTACAATCGATCGACCGGCCAGACGGTGCAGGTGCCGCGCGGCATCGATCCCGGGTTCGGTTACAATCCCGGCGTGGCGCGGATGCAAGCAACCGCCGACAAGGTCGCCGCCAGCCTCGTCCAGGCGCGCCGCGAAGGCCTTTCGATCGACGACGCGGCGCTGGCGGAGATCCTTGCCGATCTGCCACCGGGCAGCGTGACGCCGGCCGCACTATCCGCGCTGCAGGCGCGCATCGCCGCCGGCGACGTTGCCCAGCTGGCCGCGGCGGTGCTTCAGCTCTTGTCGAGCGTGGCGATAACCGCGTCCTCGATCGACGGCGCAGACCTTTCCTGGGCGGGCGCCAAGAAGCGCCGCAAGGGTGGCGCATCGCTGAAAGGTGGCAGCTACGCCAACGGCGGCCGGCCCGATCAAAAGCGCGAAGGCGGTCGTTTTGCGGATGAAGGACGCGGACCCAGCAGTCTGGTCAGGCAAGCGCTGGCAAATAAGGAGCTTCAGCGCCATCACGATCTAGGGCCGGTCAATCAGCGCGTCGCGGGGATGATCAAGCGGCTGACAAAATACGACGTTGCAGGCTTTCGATGGCAGACCCGAGACGACATTCTCCGGCACATCCTGATCCGGCATGGCGCCTCAAAAGCTGACCATGAAGCAAATCTGGGCCAGCGACCGATCGCCGTCGCCGACTTTGACCGGCTGATCGATGTTATCGCCCGACCAGATGATGTCTTGCGAAGCGACAAGCTGCGCACGCTCGGCACCATCGAGCTGCGCCGGCGTTTTGACAGCGAAACCTTTATCGCGCGGTTTGCAGTCTACGATCGCCAGTCCAATCTGGCGTTGCAGACCATGTTCATTCGAAAGGGGTAGTGCGCGGGGTTCTCTGCAGACGAGACCGAGACCGTACGCCCTCAGCGTACCGCGCCTGCATTGCATAGCGGCTAACCGATCTGCCGGCAAGATGCAGGCCTGACAGGCTTGGCCGCCGCGCTGCGTCAAAAAATATCCGTTGATGCCATTTTGTTCACGTTTCCACACCGCGCCCTGCGCCCTACGGTGCCGGCCGGGGAGATTAAATGAACAACCGGCTTTTCTATGGCGACAATCTCGCCGTGCTGGCAGACCGTGCACAGTTCCCTGATGCCTGCGTCGATCTCGTCTATCTCGATCCGCCGTTCAATTCGAACGCCAACTACAGCCACCTGTTCCGGTCGCCCGATGGCAGCGTCGCCCAGTCGCAGATCCAGGCGTTCGAGGACACCTGGGAATGGGGCGATGCGGCGAACGACGCCTATCGCCGGGTGATCACCAGCGGTAACAGCGACGTCGCCGAGCTGCTGGCGGCGATGCGCAGCTTCCTGCGCGAAAACGCCATGATGGCCTATCTGGCCATGATGGCAGCGCGCCTGATCGAACTGCATCGCGTGCTGAAGCCGACCGGCAGCCTTTATCTGCACTGCGATCCCACCGCGAGCCACTACCTGAAGCTACTGCTCGATTCGATCTTTGGCGTTGAAAACTATCTCAGCGAGATTGTTTGGAAGCGGACAACAGCGCAGTCGGCGGCAAAGCGTTGGGGCAATGTTCACGACATCATTCTGTTCTATTCGAAGTCGTCGAAGTTTGTATGGAACGAAGTGCTTTTGCCACATTCGACGGAGTAC
>JAAFIT010000354.1 GCA_013298745.1 Sphingomonadales bacterium | reverse complement strand
GCGAGTTCGACGCCGCAGGCATACATCTCGAACCGCTCGGCAAAGCGCGGGTCGGCGGGGCACGGGCGCGCCAGCGCAGCTTCGCAGATCGGATATTCGGTGAGCAGCGTGAGCCGGCCATGGCCGAGTTGCAGCTCGAATCGGGTGACGACGACCTTGCTGAACAGATCGGACCAGGTGTCATCATCGGCGACCGTGATGCCGATGGCGCGGCAGGCGGCGGCAAGGCCATCGCGATCATCGAGCAGCGCCGGCAAGTCGATCCCGGCGAAGCGATCAAAGGCTTCGGTGAGCGTCAGCACTTCAGGGTCGGCGCCTGGGCTGCAGCTGCGGCCCTGCCACGCCAGTGCCGCATTGCCGCTGGCGGCGATCGCCGTTCGGCACAGCGCCACAGCATCGTCCATCACCTTGGTCCAATCCGCATGGGCGCGATACCATTCGATCATGGTGAATTCGGGCGCGTGCAACGGCCCCGCCTCGCGATTGCGCCAGACCCTGGCGAAATCGACGATCTGCGTTTCGCCCGCCGCCAACAGCTTCTTGGCGGCAAATTCGGGCGAGGTGTGGAGATAGCGGGTTTCTGCCGGCCCGCCTTCGGGCTGCCACTGGCAGGCAAAGGCGTGGAGATGGGTTTCGTTGCCCGGCGAGCGCTGCACCGCGCCGCACTCGACCGCCGTAAACCCTTGCACATCGAACCAGCCTTGCAGCGCCTGCTTGACGCGGTTGCGCGCAATCAGCAGCGGCCGCCGGTCGGCATGGGCATCGCTGCACCAATAATCAGCCATCATGGGTCCTTTTTGTTACGGCAACCTTGGCGTTTGGCTGCGGTGCCGCTAACAGGCCTGCAATCCTGCGCTGCCGCGCGATGCGGCGGGCGCGTTTTCTGCGCAAGAGGCACCATGGTCAAGGTTATCGCCAGCAACGTCCGCAAGGGCAATGTTCTCGAACACGAAGGCGGCCTTTACGTCGTCCTCAAGGCCGACAGCTTCCGCCCCGGCAAGGGCACGCCGACAACCACGGTGGAAATGCGCCGCATTTCGGACGGCGTGAAGACGGTGATCACGGTGAAGACCGGCGAAGGCCTGGAGCGCGCCTTTGTCGAGGAAGTCAGCCACAATTATCTTTATAATGATGGCGACAACTACATCTTCATCAACAACGAAAATTACGACCAGGTGCCGGTCACCGCGGCGATGCTCGGCGATGAAGCCGTCTGGCTGCAGGAAAATGCCGAATGCCAATTGCTGATGTTCGACGGCAAGCCGGTGTCGATCTCGCTGCCGCCGCGCGTATCGATGACGATCACCGCCACCGAGCCGGTGGTGAAGGGGCAGACCGCTTCGTCGAGCTACAAGCCCGCGACGATGGAAAATGGCGCCCGCGTCATGGTGCCGCCACATATCGAAGTCGGCACGCGCATCGTCATCAACACCGAGGATTCAAGCTACGTCGAACGCGCCAAGGATTGATGGCGGCCAGGGCCTCAGGCCCCGGACCCCAACTGTTCAGGCCGTGGCGGCACCGTTTCAAACTGCGGAACGGCATCAGCGATGTCGTAGTAATCGCCCTTGCTGCCGGTATAGATATGAACGTGCAGGAAGGTGCCGGTCGGCTGATCGAACGCGCCCATCGCCACGCCGATCGTATTGCGCTGCACCGGATCCCAGAACAACGCCGATCCGCAGGTACCGCAAAAACCGCGCCGCACCTTGGGCGAGGATTGATACCAGCATAGCCGGTCCGCGCCGGTGATCGTCAGCGCCGATTTGGCGACATCGGTCGATGCCCAGACATGGCCGGAAGTCTTTCGGCACTGGCTGCAATGGCAGGCATCGGGTGGCGCCAGTTCGCCCTCCACCTCAAAGCGCACCGCGCCGCACAGGCAGGCCCCTGTCGCCACTGTTATTCCGCCGGCATCAGCCCGGCCGCCGTGAGCCGCTCGACGATGATCGGCAGCAGCGGTGCCGGAATATCGGGCATCGGCGGATGGCTGGTGAATTCGTGGCTGGCGCGCATCACCGTGTCGCCATTGCTGATGACAAAGCCTTCATAGCCCTTGGCCGCAACCTGGTTGCAGATTTCGGTATAGGTGTTGAGCCCGCCGGCATAGGGCATGAACATCCGCGGCTTGCCCGGCACATTGGCGCCCATGTACCAGCTGTTGGCCTGGGGCATCAGCGTCGGCGTGACGGCAGCGCGGACATGCTCGCACCAAGTGGCCTCGGCCTCGGCGCTGGCTTCAAGCCGGGTCTGCTGATGGGCGCCAAGATAGCTGAGGCAATCGGTAACCCATTCGACATGCTGTTCGATCGAATTGATCATGTTGGTCAGCACCGACGGGCTGCCTGGTCCGGTGATGGTGAACAGGTTGGGGAAACCTGCCACCATCAGCCCGAGATAGGTGCGCGGCCCTTCGGCCCAATGATCCTTGATGCGTTCGCCGCCGACCCCGCGAATGTCGATGCGATCGATGGCGCCGGTCATCGCATCGAAGCCGGTGGCGAGCACGATGGCATCGAAGTCGTGCTGGCGCGCCGTTGTGGCAATGCCGGTCATGTTGAAGGTGACGATCGGTGCGGCATGCAGATCGACAAGTTCGACGTTGGGACGATTGAAGGTGGCGTAGTATCCGGTATCGACGCACGGTCGCTTGGTGCCGAAGGGATGATTTTTCGGCGTCAGCAGCTCTGCCACCGCCGGGTCCGCCACCTGCTCGCGGATCTTTTCGGCAATGAATTCATGCACAATCCGGTTGGCTTCGGGGTCAATCGCGGTATCCGCAAAGGCGCCAAGAATGCGGAAGCCGCCCCACGCCCAGCGGCGCTCGAGCTCGGCGCGAATTTCGGCGGGTGCAGATTCGGTGGCGAGCGCATCGGGGCGAGCCTCGTTCTGGAAGCCGCCGACGGTGTCGCGGGATGCGGCACGATAGGCACGCGGATCGGCCGCCCAGGCGTCGAAGTCTTCGGCTGGAATCGGGCCGTTGTGCGCCGGCATCGAATAATTTGGCGTGCGCTGGAAGACGGTCAGGTGCGCCGCCTGTTCGGCGATGATCGGGATCGACTGGATCGCCGATGAACCGGTGCCGATAATGCCGACACGCTGCCCGGAAAAATCGACACCTTCATGCGGCCAGCGGGAGGTGCGATAGATCGGACCCTGAAAATCCTCGATTCCCGGAAAGGTGACATCGGTGGGGACCGACAGGCAGCCGGTGGCGAGAATGAGGTGGCGGCAGGCGTAAGCGATACCGGTATCGGTCGTCACCTGCCAGCGCTGGTCGCTCTCGTGCCAATGCGCGGCGGTCACGCGGGTTTTGAAGGCGATATCGCGCTTGAGATCGAAGCGATCGGCGACATGGCCGGCATAGCGCAGCAATTCGGGTTGAGGCGCGTAACGCTCGCTCCAGCGCCATTCCTTTTCGAGGTCTTCGTCAAAGCCGAAGCTGTATTCAAGGCTCTGGATATCAACACGCGCGCCAGGGTAGCGGTTCCAATACCAG
>JAAFIT010000353.1 GCA_013298745.1 Sphingomonadales bacterium | reverse complement strand
TCGGTGAAGGACATGGGTCGCGTGATGGCGGCGGTGAAGGAGCGCTTTGCCGGGCAACTCGACATGGGCGCCGCGGGCGGCATGGTGAAGGCGGCGCTGGCGGGTTGAGCCTCCCCCCCGCCTTCCTTGATGAACTTCGCGCCCGGGTGCCGCTGTCGCCGGTCGTCGGGCGGCGCGTGAAGCTCATCCGTGCCGGGCGCGAGTGGAAGGGCTGCTGCCCCTTTCACAACGAGAAATCCCCGAGTTTTTACGTCAACGACGACAAGGGCTTTTACCATTGCTTCGGCTGCGGCGCGCATGGCGATGTCATCCGCTTCCTGACCGAGCAGGAGGGACTGGGGTTCATCGATGCGGTCAAGCAGCTTGCCACCCAGGCCGGCATGGAGGTGCCATCCGAAAGCCCCGAGGCGCGGGCTCGGGCCGAAGTGGCGGACACGCTGCAATCGCTGGTGCAGCGTGCGGCGGAGTGGTTCCAGCAGCAATTGCGCACGCCCGCCGGAGCCGAAGCGCGGGCCTATCTCGAACGGCGCGGCGTGTCGGCGGCGCTGATCAAGGATTTTGCACTGGGCTTTTCGCCCGATTCGCGCACCGCGCTCAAGACGGCGATGAAGGACGCGGGCGAAGATCGGCTGGTCGATGCAGGCCTGCTTGGCCGCACCGACAGCGGCGAAACCTATGATCGCTTCCGCGGGCGGCTGATGTTTCCGATCCGGGATCGGCGCGGCCGCGTCGTCGGCTTCGGCGGACGGGCGCTCGGTGATGTCCAGCCCAAATATCTCAATTCCGCCGACGGGCCTTTGTTCGACAAGGGGCGCCTCCTCTACAATCTCGATCGCGCTGGGCCAGTGGCGCGCAAGTCCGGGCGGCTCGTCGTCGTCGAAGGCTATATGGACGTCATCGGCGTCGCTGGAGCCGGCATCGCAGAACTTGTCGCGCCGCTCGGCACCGCGATGACCGAGGACCAGTTGGGCCTTGCGTGGCGCAACGCCGATGAGCCGATCCTGTGCTTCGATGGCGATGGCGCCGGACAGCGCGCGGCGCTGCGGGCAAGCCTGCGCGCCCTGCCCCTGCTCGCACCCGGCAAATCGCTGCGCATCGCACGGCTCCCGACAGGCGAAGACCCCGACGATCTGGTACGGCGTGGCGGTGCGGCAGCATTTCGTGCCGTGCTCGATGCCGCGGTGCCGCTTATCGATTTCCTCTGGTCGAGCGAGATCGACGGCCAGGACGCCGCGACGCCGGAACGCCGCGCCGCGGTGCGCCAACGGTTGAAGGCGCATGCCGATAGCATCACCGACCCCAATGTTCGCGCGCTTTATGCTGCCGAGTTTTCGGCACGCTTCGATGCGATGTTCCTGGCCCGGCCGCAGCGAAGCCGCCAGCCTTTCGTTCCCGGCAAGGGCTTTGTGGCGCCATTGGCCGGTGCTTCCAGCGCCTTGAAGGCTCGGGCCCGGCCAGGCAGCAGCCAGCAGGAGATCAACGCGCTCCTTCTTGGGCTACTCAACCATCCGCAACTTGCCGACCGCCATGGCGAAGGCCTTGCGGCGCTCGAACTCGCCGATTCACGCCAGATTGCGCTGCGTGACGCGATGCTCGCCATTGCTGCCGACACGCCAGGCCTTGAAACCACGGGCCTGGCACACGAACTTGAGGCTCGCGGGTTGGCGGCTACGCTTGCATGGCTGCGATCGGCCAATCGGCTGCGGTTCGCGTTCAACCGCGCCAAAGTTGATGCGGCAATTGCGGCTGAGGATTTCGCGCTCTTGCTCGATTCGGTGTTGGCGCGTTCGCGAATCGACGAGGAACTGGCGGCGGCAACTTCGCGGTTCCAGCAGACACTGGCGGATGCCGACTTTGAACGGCAACAGGCGCTGCGAATCGAGCGCGGCGAAATAGACGCGGTGATGATGCGACTGGCAGAATCGCGCCGCGACGATTAAAGCGCGTCGATTCGCTTTTGGTTGATGCGGTATAATTATAGCGATCTGGCAGCGCGCTCGCGTCGGTGTTGCCTCTGAAGAACGACAAAGGATGGTCCCGAATGGCAAAAGCGAATGTGGCGGCAACAGGTTCGGATGCCAAGCCTGAAGGGTCCGATGCGCCGCTGCTCGACCTCAACGAAGCCTCGGTCAAGAAGCTGCTCGCCCGCGCCAAGAAGCGGGGTTACATCACCTACGACGAGCTGAACGAAGCGCTGCCGCAGGACCAGATGTCCAGCGAGCAGATCGAGGACGTCATGGCCGCCCTGTCGGAAATGGGCATCAACATCATCGAAAATGACGAACCCGCCGATGATGGCGCCGAGCCGGCGCGCGCCGAGGATGACGAGGACGAGCCCGAAGCCGTTGAAGGCGATCTGGGCACGGCCCCGGCCGCTGCCGTCGTCAAGGCGCCGCTCGATCGCACCGATGATCCGGTGCGCATGTATCTGCGCGAAATGGGCGCCGTTGAACTGCTCAGCCGCGAAGGCGAAATCGCCATCGCCAAGCGCATCGAAGCCGGCCGCAACACCATGATCGCCGGGCTGTGCGAAAGCCCGATGACCTTCACCGCGATGATCGAATGGTCGAACGCGCTCAATGAAGGCCGCATGCAGCTGCGCGAGATCCTCGATCTCGAAGCCATGCTCGCCAAGGATCCGGCCGAAGCCGCCACCGACGAAAATGGCGAGCCGACCGAGGGCAGCGACCTGCCGACCGTCGCCTTCAAGGACGATGAGGACGACAGCAGCGAGAGCCCTGCCGCGCCCGACGAAGAAGACAGCATGACCGAGCGGCGCATGCGTCCGGACGGCAAGCCGGCGATTCCCGATGACGAGGAAGAAGATACCACCCTGTCGCTCGCCGCGATGGAAGAGGTGCTGAAGCCGGCTGCGCTCGAAAAATTTGCTGAAATCACCGCGACCTACAAGAAGTTCCTCAAGCTGCAGGAAACCCGGCTGACGGCGCTCGGCGCCAATGCCGCCTTCCCCGCCGCCGACGAGCGCAAATATCAGAAACTGCGCGAGGAGCTGACTCGCGGCGTCCAGTCGATCCATTTCAACAATAACAAGATCGAACTACTCGTCGATCAGCTTTACACCCAGAACCGCCGCCTGCTGGTGCTCGGCGGCCAGATGATGAAGCTGGCGGACAAGCACAAGATCAACCGCAAGTCGTTCCTTGATGAATATCAGGGCCATGAGCTAGATGACGGCTGGATGGCCCGCGTTGCCGGCATCGACAAGAAATGGGCAGCGTTCGCGAACGTTGAAACCACCACGGTCGAAACCATCCGCACCGAAATCGCCAGCATCGCCGAAGCGACGGGCGTGGAGCTCGGCGAGTTCCGCCGCGTCACCAACATGGTGCAGAAGGGCGAACGCGAAGCCCGCATCGCCAAGAAGGAAATGGTCGAAGCGAACCTGCGCCTCGTCATCTCCATCGCGAAAAAATACACCAACCGCGGCCTGCAATTCCTTGATCTCATTCAGGAAGGCAACATCGGCCTCATGAAGGCGGTCGACAAGTTCGA
>JAAFIT010000352.1 GCA_013298745.1 Sphingomonadales bacterium | reverse complement strand
AAAGGAAAAGCGCTCCCACACCTGGGTGAACGCCAGATAGGCCAACCCGCGGGGATGGCCGAAAAACGCCCGATCGTCGCTTGGCGTCAAAAACCGGCCCCCGTCGCCGTTGCATCCGGCGGGCGCAAGCGTCGCACGTGACAAGACCGGCTGCAATCCCCGTTGCACGAAGACATGGCGAGGCCCAGGACAGCGTGTCAGCGCCGGCCCGGGCCTCTCGATCAGGCGCTGGTCAGCGCCTCATCATTGTGCAGATCGGTTCAGATCTTGTCGCCGAGTGCGCCTTTGACGCTGCCCGTCGCCTTCTGAACTTCGCCCTTGGCCTTCTGAAGCTCGCCTTCGACGTGCAGCTTGGGGTTGTCGGTTGCATCGGCGACTAGAACCTTGGCCTTGCCGGCGATTTCATTGCCAAGGCCCTTGGCCTTATCGGTGAGTTCACCCATCGCGAAAATCTCCTTTGAAACATGCCGGCAGCAACACTGCGCCAGCGACAGTCAAACGAGCAGCACGGCAATCCGTTCCCGCCGGAAAAATAGCGGGTCGAAGACGCAACCATTACCGCAGCGCCGCGTAGAATGTTCGAGAGGCGGCGCAGACAGTCCCCCCGTACGCGCTGACCTTGACCGGTCCCGGCCACTTCGATTTGCCCCCGAACCGTGGCCGGGGCCACCTTTCCCGGATGGAACCCATCGGCGCTTGTCGCGTTATGCCGGTGCGCACCCAGCAGGGGCCGCATCCACCCGGAGACATCAGATGAAACTCACCTTCGCACCGACGCTCGTCATCCTCGCCGCCGGGCTCGCGCTCGCTGGTTGCAACAAGTCCACGACCGACGCACAGGCCGATGCCGTCCGCGACACCACAAAGGCGGAAGCCGCAAGCATGGAATCAAAAGCCGATGTGGTTGAGAACAATGGCGAAGCCATGGGTTCGGCTGCCGAAAACAACGCCGAGGCGACGGCCGATGCCATGCGGAACAAAGCCGATGCGGTGAAGGACGCCGGTGAAGCCAAGGCCGATGCGATCGAAGCCGGCGAGATCGGCGCAACCACCAAGACCGAGAACGCCACCACGACCACCGAGCCGACCAAGAAATAAGTCGTACGGCCTGTTGGATAGAGAATGGCGTCGAACCCTGACCGGTTCGGCGCCATTTTCAGGTCAGCTAACGCAGGCGCGGCCGGCCTTCATCTCCGTGCCGCGATCCAACCCCGGTGCAGTGCCGATTGCCGATGCCGGGTCCTTCGTCGACCAGCCAACAAAATCGCCACCATCGAACCAGAGCGTCAGCCCGTTCGGCCAGCGCGCAAAATCCATGGCGCAAACCTTGTCATGCCCCTCGTCGGCCGGCCCGAACGAGCGCGCGAGTATGGCGATCAACAGCGATTGGCGTAGCCCGAAATCGGCTGGCTTGGCCGCTCCGCCACGGGGATCGGTCAGCAACAGCCCATCTGGGGCAACAGCAACGCGATAGACCGGCAGCGCATCAGGGTCAGCCGCCTTTACCGTCGTCTTGGGCGCGACCGGCTTGGGCGGTGCCTCGGGCGAGCAGGCAGTGAGCAACAGCAGCGGCCACAAGTGCCGAAGGGTCATGGATCAATCCTCAACGTGTCGCCCGGCTTCAACTGATCGAGCCATGCCGACAACTGCACGCGTTCAATCGCGACACAGCCTTCGGTCGGCCGCCGATCGGGCTGGGTGCAATGGAGGAAGATCGCACTGCCCAACGGTGCCTGCGGCGGGCTGTCATTATGGCCGAGCACAACGATGATGTCATAGGCGTGGTCATCCCGCCACAACCGCTCGGCGCTGAAACCATGGGGGTGCGATACCGGGCGGTTATAGGCGGGGTCTGCAACGCCATCCGACCAGCCATCATGGGGCCGCAGCCAGCGCCATGGGAGGCGTGTCTGCGGCGCCGGCATACGGTCCGGACGCAACATCGCGGCGCGGATCGGCCAGATGCCCAGCGGCGTTGCACCATCGCCTTCGCGCTTGTCAGTTGCGGCAATGGCACCGCCGCGCCCGAAACTGGCCGCCAGCGTCTCGCCAAAGCCGGTCAGCGTGCCGGCGCCGACCGCAGCGACGAGCATCACAGCAGATGCCCCTGGCGGTCGCGCTTGGTATCGAGATAGCCGCTGTTGTGCGGATTGGGTGCCATGCTGTGGGCGACGCGTGTCACCGCCAGACCATGCGCCGCCAGCCCCGCCACCTTCAACGGATTGTTGGTGAGCAGCGACACCTGGCCGACACCGAGTTGCGTCAGCATCGCCGCCGCCAAGGTGAAGTCGCGCTCGTCGGGTTCAAATCCCAAACGCGTATTGGCATCGACGGTATCGAAGCCCTGATCCTGCAAGGCATAGGCGCGCAGCTTGTTGATGAGGCCGATGCCGCGGCCTTCCTGTTGCAGATAGAGCAGGATGCCGCCGCCGGGATTGGCAGCGATGGCGGCGAGCGCCGCGTGCAGTTGTGGCCCGCAATCGCATTTGAGGCTGCCGAGGACATCACCGGTCAGGCACGCCGAATGCAGGCGCACCAGCACCGGTTGCCCCGGATTGGGATCGCCGATGACTAGCGCCAGATGCTCGGGGCCACCATCGGCGGGACGGAAGGCGACGACTTCGGTATCGGGTGCCAGCGCCAGCGGCAACCGCGCCCGGCTGGAGAGGCGCACGGTCGCCGCCGCAGCGGGCAGCGCCAGCACGGCATCGGCCGTTGTCGTCATCACCGGGGTCGCGGCGGTGATGGGAACGGCATAGACGGCGGGGAGCAGGGCGGCGTGCTTCGCAAGCGTGATCGCCGCCTGGGCCGCGACGCGATCGGCGCCCAGCCAGCGCGTCGTGAACGGCCCCTTCATCGGCGTCGCCAGATCGAGCACCGGATCGGCCACCGCGCGGCTGGCGGCAAGATCGAGCCATGCGGGCCGTTCGACCCACACCGGCTCGGGGTCGGCTGCGGCCGCAGCGCGCTGGTTGGCGAGCGTCAACACGGCGGCGCGGCGCGCCGTGATGATCAGGCCGGCGCGGTGGTTCGCCTCGAGGCTGGCCAGTGCTTCGCCATCGGCAAGTTCGGCCGACAGAACGGCCAACCCGCCGCCTTCGCCGGCAATGCCGACCACGCGCCCGCGCCGAAGAGCATCGACCGCGGCTTCGGCGTCAAGAACGGCCTCGTTCACAGGTTAAAGGTCGCAATCTGGGGGATATGGTCGGACGGCTTGCCCCAGTCGCGCGCATCCTCGATCACTTCGAACCGCGTTGCGGCGCGCGCCACTTCCGGCGAAGCCCAGATATGATCGAGCCGGCGACCGCGATCGGAGCTGCGCCAGTCGGCAGCGCGATAGCTCCACCAGCTGAACAGCCGCTCGGGCGGCGGAATGAAGTGACGGCCGAGATCGACCCAGTCATGGCTCTGCTGCAACGCCGTCAGCGCCGCCACCTCGATCGGTGTGTGGCTGACGACATCGAGCAGTGCCTTATGGCTCCAGACGTCGCATTCAAGCGGCGCGACGTTGAAA
>JAAFIT010000351.1 GCA_013298745.1 Sphingomonadales bacterium | reverse complement strand
CGCCCTGTCGACGATTGCCGACAGCCGCGGCCGCAACATCAGCATGGCCCGCAACGGCGAACTGGTGCTGCGCGACGCCGAAGGTCGTGAGCGTTCGATCCACCGTATTCCGTACGGCGCCACGCTGATGCACCTTGAGGGTGCCATCGTGTCGAAGGGCGATCGTCTGGCCGAATGGGATCCGTACACCCTGCCGGTGATCACCGAAAAGTCGGGCAAGGTGAAGTATCAGGACCTCATCGAAGGCGTGTCGATGTCCGAAAACGTCGATGAAGCCACCGGCATCGCCCAGAAGGTGGTGCAGGATTGGCGCGCCATCAACAAGAAGGATGATCTGCGTCCGCGCATCACTCTGCTTGATGAAGCGTCGGGTGAAACCGCGCGCTATCTGCTCGCTGTCGATGCCATTCTGTCGGTCAATGACGGCCAGGATGTCTTCGCCGGGGACGTGGTGGCGCGTATTCCGCGCGAAGCCGCCAAGACGCGCGACATCACCGGCGGTCTGCCGCGGGTGGCCGAGCTGTTCGAAGCGCGCATTCCCAAGGACAACGCCATCATCGCGCGCATCAACGGCCGCGTCGAATTCGGCAAGGACTACAAGACCAAGCGCCGGATCTCGATCCGTCCGGAAGACGGTGGCGAAGTCGCCGAATATCTGGTGCCCAAGGGCAAGCATGTTTCGGTGCAGGAAGGCGATTATGTCCGCCGTGGGGATTACCTCATCGACGGCAACCCCAACCCGCACGATATTCTCGACGTGCTCGGCATCGAGCCGCTCGCCGAATATCTGTGCACCGAAGTCCAGGAAGTCTATCGCCTCCAGGGTGTGCGTATCAACGACAAGCACATCGAAACCATCGTGCGCCAGATGCTGCAGAAGGTCGAAATCACCAAGTCGGGTGATACGACGCTGCTCGTCGGCGAACAGGTCGATCGCGAGGAAATGGATCACGAAAACGCCAAGGTCGGCAAGAATGGCGAGCTCGCCGAAGGCAAGCCGGTTCTCCTCGGCATCACCAAGGCGTCGCTCCAGACCAAGAGCTTCATCTCGGCCGCATCGTTCCAGGAAACGACCCGCGTGCTGACCGAAGCCGCGGTGCAGGGCAAGATCGACACGCTGCAGGGCCTGAAGGAAAACGTCATCGTCGGCCGGCTCATCCCCGCCGGCACTGGCGCCGGCATGGCCCGCCTGCGGGTTGCCGCCAACAGCCGCGATGCGGCGCTGCGTGCTGCCCAGGCTGCCAAGGCCCCGGTGGCGGCACCGGCAATCGAGGCGCCTGTCGAAGGCTGATCGCGTTTCTGAGACTGACTGAAAGCCCCGTCGGAGCGATCCGGCGGGGCTTTTGCTTGACCTGACGCCACGCACTTTTATGCGTAGGTGTGTGAGCAAGTCCGACACCCGCCGCGCCGCCATCCTCGATGCGCTTGCCGATCATGTGTTGGCGCATGGCCTTGCGGCATCGAGCCTGCGGCCACTCGCCAAGGCGGCGGGGCTGAGCGACCGGATGCTGCTCTATTATTTCAAGGACAAGAGCGAGGTCATCGCCGCCACGCTCGAGACGATTGCAGCGCGGCAGATGGCGGTGATGGGGTCCGCCGCCGGGCCGCCGTTGCCGCTGGCACAGTTGCGGGCGCGGCTGGCGGCATCACTGCTTGCCGACGATGCCTGGCCTTATATGCGGCTGTGGCTGGAGGCTGCGGCGCTGGCGGCGCAAGGCGACCCGCAATTCGCCGCGATCGGCGAGCGGATCGGCCGCGCCTTTCTCGCTTGGGGGATGGCGCAACTGGCGGCCGATAGCCTTGAAGCCCGCGAGGCCGATGCCGCGCGGTTGCTCACCAGCTTCGAAGGCATGGTGCTGCTGAAGGCGATCGGCATGGAAGATGTGGCGCGACGAGCGATTGCCTGACGTTTTCCATCGCCTCCGGCGGTTGGGCCGTTGGTCCCAAACCCCATTTCGATACATTGATTGATCGGGGTTTGGGGCCAACGGCTCCAACCGCCAGAGGCTGGCCTTCCTTCTGCAATCAGCTCTGGCGCTGACGCCAATCGAGCAATGCGCCAAGCGCCAACCCGACGCCGCCACCCCAAAGGATGACGGCGCCCGCCGCAGCGACGAGCTCTACGGTGTCAGCATAGAGCCAGGGTATCCAGGCAAGTGCGAGGCCATCGAGCATGGTGGCCGATGCGGTGCCGACGGCCATACCGGTGGTGTGCTGGTTCGGCGCCAACCCAGCGAGGCGGCGAATCACCGGGATCATCGGCAGCGTACCGGGAATGACGGCGAGATAGAGCCAGACGCGGTTGCTGCCTTCGAAGATCCCCATGGGGCCGAGCACGCGGATCAACAGCGCAAAGGCCAGCCACAGCACAGCGCCGATGATGGCGAGGATCAGTGTCTGGCGGCGGGTGAGCGGGGCGATGGCAGCGGTCATGCGAATCTCCGTAGCGAGTGCTACATATTGCTATCGACTTTGCCGCAATCGTGCAAGCTTCGCCCTAACCCGGTCACAATGCTGGCGTAGACAGATTGTCAGGATACAAGGATATCGCCGTGGCGACTGCCTATCGACTGCCTGAATTCGACCTGCCGGTGGAAGCGGCGCGACCGCTGCGGATCGCGCTGTTTTCGGGCAATTACAATTACGTCCGCGATGGTGCCAACCAGGCGCTCAACCGGCTGGTTGCGTTTCTCGAGGCGCAGGGCAACAGCGTGCGTGTCTATTCGCCGACCAGCGACACGCCGGCGTTCGAACCAGCCGGCACGCTGATTTCGGTGCCGTCGGTATCGATTCCCGGCCGCGCCGAATATCGCGTTTCGCGCGGCCTGCCCGAATCGCTGAAGCGCGACATTCGCGCCTTCAACCCCGATATCTTCCACCTGTCGGCACCCGATCCGCTCGGCCATTCGGCCAAGAAGCTGGCGCGGGCGATGGGTGTGCCGGTGGTGGCGAGCGTCCACACCCGCTTTGAAACCTATTTCGAATATTATGGCCTCGGCTGGGTGCGGCCGATGGGCGAGGCGCTGTTGCGGCGTTTCTATTCGGGGCTCGACGAGGTTTTCGTCACCTCGGCCGGGTTCGGTGAGGTGCTGCGCGAGCAGCGGCTGATCACCCATTCGGCGGTGTGGAGTCGCGGCGTCGACAAGACGCGCTTTCACCCTTCGAAGCGCTCGCTCGAATTTCGGCGCAATCTGGGAATTGGCGACGCCGAGCCGGTGATCGCCTTTGTCGGCCGTCTGGTACTGGAAAAGGGCCTTGATACTGTCGCAGCGGTGGAAGCGGAACTGCGCGCCCGCGGCGTGCCGCACCGGCTGCTGATCGTCGGCGATGGCCCGGCGCGCGAACGCTTTGCCGCCCAGGTGCCGCAGGCGATCTTCACAGGGTCGTTGAGTGGCGAGGCGCTGCCGACCGCCTATGCCAGCGCCGAAGTGCTGCTCAACCCGTCGGTCACCGAAACCTTCGGCAACATCAATCTCGAAGCCATGGCCAGCGCCATTCCGGTGGTCGCCGCCGT
>JAAFIT010000350.1 GCA_013298745.1 Sphingomonadales bacterium | reverse complement strand
TTGGCGTAGATCTTCGCCGGCAGCGGCGTGGTGTTGGAAAATTCCAGCGTCACATGGCCCTCCCAGCCGGGCTCCAGCGGCGTCACGTTGACGATGATGCCGCAGCGCGCATAGGTCGATTTGCCCAGACAAATGACCAGCACATCCTTGGGCACGCGGAAATACTCGACGGTGCGGGCGAGCGCAAAACTGTTCGGCGGGATGATGCAGCAATCGGTCTTGCGATCGACAAAGCTACCGGGGTGGAAGTCCTTGGGGTCCACCGTCACCGATTCGACGTTGGTGAAGATCTTGAACTCGTCGGACACCCGCGCGTCATAGCCATAGGATGACAACCCATAGGAGATGACCCCCTCGCGGGTCTGGCGATCGACGAACGGTTCGATCATGGCGTGCTGGAGCGCTTGCTCGCGGATCCAGCGATCGGATTGGACGGTCATGGGGCTCCGCAGGGCTCTAAGGGACAGAAGTGCATATCGCCTTCAACGCGATTCAGGCGCCGACGTCGATAACGAAAATGCGCCCTGCCGGCGCATCGCACCCGCCGGCCGCGGCATAAAGGCTGCGCGCCGCGATATTGTCATCCTCGGTCAACACCCACGCTTCATGGCAACCAACGGTTCGCGCACGATCGACCAGCGCCGCCATGACGGCCTTGCCGACACCGCGCCGCTGCCAGGGTCCGGCAACGCCGACTTCGTTGATGAACATCTGCGCCGGCTTGTCAGGGTGGACATAACGCACCCCCGAGGCAAAACCGATGATCCGACCGTCGGCGATGGCGGCAGCCAAATGATGGCGCGGGTCCTCCAAGAATTCGACAGCCAACGCCGGCACCACGACATCGTCGAACACGTCCTCATGGGGGTCTGCCAGCAACGCCGCATCGGCAGGACCGAGCATGCGAACAGTCCACCCCACCACGCGCATCAGCCTCGGATGTGGAGCACGCAGATCAGCGTGAACAGCCGCCGTGCGGTATCGAAATCGACGAGCACCTTGGCCTCCAGCCGTTCCTTCAGCGCTTCGGCGGCGTCGTTGTGGAGGGCGCGGCGCGCCATGTCGATGGTTTCGATCTGCGCCGGACTCGATTGCCTTATGGCCTGGTAATAGCTGTCACAGATGGCGAAATAGTCGCGCACGGTTCTACGAAAGGGAGCAAGCGGCAGGACGAAACTTTCGAGCGGGCTGTCGTCGGCGGCGTTGATGCCGACGGTCAACCGGCCCTCCTCGACGCCGAGCATGACCTTGTAGGGACCATGATTGCCGTGATCGGTGGTGCCCAAAGGTTGGAAGCTGTTGCCTTCGAGCAGGTCGAAGATCGCGACGCGGCGTTCCTGTTCGATATCGGCATTTCGCCACAAGATGGTGCGCTCATCGAGCTTGATGTCGATGATGCGGTAATCGGGCGTGGTCATGGGGCAGAAACGCTGTTGGGCACGCTGTTCACAAGACGGCCGAGTGCGACCTTGACCGGGTTGAGGACATCATCCTGCGTCTTGCCGAGCCGCACGACGACAAGGTTCTTCGACGGCACGATGATGACATATTGGCCGAGGTGACCGATGGCGGCATAGGCGTCCGCCGGGCCCTGATCGGCGAACAAGGCCGTCTCGTGCGGCTTCGTCGGCACGCGATTGAGCCAGAATTGCCCGCCATAGCCGGCGTTGGTCGGCGCCGGGGTCTGCACGAACGCCACCCAGGCCGGGCTGACCACCTGCCGGCCGGCAACAACGCCCTTGTTCAAGTAAAGCTGACCGAAGTTGCCCCAATCGCGCGCCGAAGCATGGCAGAACGAGCCGCCGAGCAAATGACCCTGCGGATCATATTCACACAGCAACGACGGCATGCCGGCGGGGCCGGACAGGCGGGCACTGATGAAGTCGCGCATCGCCCTGCGCCGCGCGGCAGGCGTTGTCGCATCGGGCGCGATCGTCCGGCCGACGATATCGGCGAGAATATGCGTCGTCAGTGTCGAATATTCGAACACTGTGCCTGGTTTCGATTCGAGTGGTGCGGCGACAGCATGGGCAATGATGTCGGCGCTCTTGTCGGCAAATAGTGCGCGATTGGTATCGGCGGTTTCCGGCGGGTCCGATTCGCTGTGCTTCAACCCCGACGACATGTGGAGCAACTGCCGCAGCGTGATTGCAGCGCGCGGATCATTGGCCGTGGTGCGCCATGCCGGTACCGGTGCGGGCAGATCGAGCTCGAGCTTGCCGTCGGACACCAGATCACCCACCAGCGTCGAGGTGATCGACTTGGCCATCGACCAGGAGATGAAGCGATTGCCGGGTCCATAGCCCGGCGCATAGCGTTCATAGATGCGCTTGCCATTCTGCATGACGATCAGCGCGCGGGTTTCACCAAGCGCCGGATCGGCAAAAAACGCATCCGCCGCAGGAATGGCAACGGCTGCCTGGGGTTGCGCCAGCTGCGCACGCACCGGCGCCGCGACAGCTGCCGCCAACAGCAGCGCCGCGATAAAGCCACTTGATTGCCGGCCCCGCATGGAGTCTCGTTTGCCCATCATCCGATGACGTTAGAAGGGGCAGCCATATGAACGCAAGCGTGAGCGGCCAAAGACCGCCAAAGCCGCGCTTCAAGCGCTGGTGGATCTGGGGGCCAGTCTTGCTGCTGTCATTGCTCGCCGGCGCCTGGCTGGGGCTGAAAGGCAGCAGCACCGGCAAGCGTGCCGATCTCGGCGCGGGGTATGTCGCGCATGTCGTTTGCTCGTGCCGCTATGTCGGCAACCGCGACATGGCGTCGTGCAAGACCGACCTCGAACCCGGCACCGAGATCGTCAAGGTAGAGGATGACACCAGGAAGCGCCGGATCACCGCCAGCGTTCCGCTGTTCGCCCGCCGGTCGGCAACCTTCGACCCGGAATATGGCTGCGCGCTCGATAAGCCCTGATCGACATTGGCCCTGATCGACATTGGCCCTGATCGACTTTGGCCCTGAATCACAAGGCAGATTTCCCGCATGAAGCATTTCCACCGCGCCCTCACCCCTGCACTGCTGCTGTTGCTCGGGAGCAGCGCGCTGGCAGCGCCCGTTGCCAACACGCCGCGCAGCAAGGCGTGGTGGGCCGACATCGAGGCGCTGGCGTCGGACGCCACGCAAGGCCGCGCCCCCGGCAGCCCCGGTTATGACCTTGCCGCCGATCATGTCATCGCGCGTTTCAAGGCCTTGGGGCTGGCGCCGGCTGGGGTCGATGGCTTCAAGCAGCCGGTCGCCTTTCAGGAACAGACGGTCGATCACTCGGCATCGACGGCCAGCCTTGTCGCCGCCGATGGCAGCAGCAAGCCACTGGCGATGGGGGTCGATCTGCTCGTCTCGCCCGGCGGCGGGCCGCGCCCGGCCAGTGTCGATGCGCCTTTGGTGTTCATCGGCTATGGCCTCAAACTCCCCGGCCATGACGATATCAGCGGCGTCGATCTGAAGGGCAAGATTGCCGTGGTGATCTCGGGCGGCCCCGGCGATCTGCCTGGCCCGATGAAGTCCGCCAATCGGTC
>JAAFIT010000358.1 GCA_013298745.1 Sphingomonadales bacterium | reverse complement strand
TGATCTGGCTTCGGCCGAAAAGGGCAAGCAGTACACCGCTGATCGCCTCGCCAAGAAGCGCATGGACCCGGCCAAGGCGCAGGCCATCCTCGATCGCATCCACCCGACCGCCGATTATGCAGACCTGAAGGGCTGCGATCTGATCATCGAAGCGGTCTTTGAAACCCGCGAGATCAAGGCCGATGTGACCAAGGCCACCGAAGCTGTTGTCGGCCCGGATGTCATCTTCGGGTCTAACACCTCGACGTTGCCGATCACTGGCCTCGCCAAGGCGTGGAGCAAGCCGGCCAACTTCATCGGCATCCACTTCTTCTCGCCGGTGGAAAAGATGCCGCTGGTCGAAATCATCGTTGGCAAGGAAACCGGCCCCGAAGCCATCGCCAAGGCGCTCGATTATGTCGCCGCGATCCGCAAGACGCCGATCGTCGTCAACGACAGCCGTGGTTTCTACACCTCGCGCTGCTTCGGCACCTATGTCCAGGAAGGGCTGTCGCTGCTCGGCGAAGGCACCGTCCCGGCGCTGATCGAAAATGTCGGCAAGCAGATGGGCATGCCCGTCGGCCCGCTGGCGGTGAATGATGAAGTCGGCCTCGATCTGTCGTACAAGGTCGGCCAGCAGACCAAGGCCGATCTCGGTGATGCCTACAAACCCGGCCCTGCCGATGGTGTCATCACCAAGATGCACGAGCTTGGCCGCCAGGGCCGCAAGAACGCCAAGGGCTTCTACGTTTATCCCGAAGGCGGCAAGAAGCACCTCTGGCCTGACCTTTCGGCAACCGTCGCCGGTGGCCTTGCCGCTGACCAGCCGACCCCGGCCGACGTCAAGGAACGCCTGCTCTATCGCCAACTCGTCGAATGCGCCCGCTGCTTTGCCGAAGGCGTGCTCGAAACGCCGGAAGACGGCGATCTCGGCGCCATCTTCGGCTGGGGCTTTGCACCGTTCACCGGCGGGCCGTTCAGCCACATGGACACCGTCGGCATCGCGCAGGTCGTCGCAACGCTCGATCGGCTGGCGCAGGCGCATGGTGAACGCTTCGCCCCGCCGCAACTGCTGCGCGACATGGCGGCCGCGGGTGAAACCTTCTATGGCCGCGCCGCGGTGAAGAAAGCCGCCTGACATGGCGGTTGGCGAGGCTTTCGCGCTGCCCTCGGGGTTGCGGTTCAAGAACCGCATCGCCAAGGCGGCGATGACTGAAGGCCTCGCTGGCCGTGATGGTGTGCCGAACGAGGGTCACGTCCGGCTTTACCGGCGCTGGGCGGCGGGCGGCATCGGCCTGTCGATCACCGGCAACGTCCAGATCGATCGCCATCACCTCGAACGCCCTGGCAATGTGATTGTCGATGCGCCGCTGGCCGCCGAGGCCAAGGCGGCGTGGCAGCGCTGGGCGGCGGCGGCGACCGAGCAGGGCACTAGCGCCTGGGTGCAGATCAGCCATGCCGGCCGCCAAACGCAAAAGTCGGTCAACCCAAGCCCCAAGGCGCCGAGTGCGGTGCCACTGGGTCTGCCCGGCGGCCAGTTCGGCGTTCCGGTGCCGCTCACCGAGGCCGAGATTATCGATCTCGTCAAGCGCTTCGCCAATGTGGCAGTGTTGGCGCGCGAGGCTGGCTTTACCGGTGTGCAGATTCACGCCGCGCATGGCTATCTGCTGTCGCAATTTCTGTCACCGCTCGCCAACAGGCGCAGTGATGCCTGGGGCGGAGCGCTGGAGAACCGCGCGCGCTTTCTCGTCGAGACCGTCAAGGCGGTGCGTGCCGCGGTCGGCGATGATTTCGGCGTCGGCGTGAAGCTCAACAGTGCCGATTTCCAGAAAGGCGGTTTCGCCTTCGATGATTGCATCACCGTTGCGGCAACCCTCGCCGATCTGAAGGTCGATCTGCTCGAACTGTCGGGCGGCACCTATGAACAGCCGGCGATGATGGATTTCGCCGGCATGGACCCACCCGAACAGCCGAAGCAGGCGTCCAGCCGGGCGCGTGAAGCCTATTTCGTCGATCTTGCCAAGGCGCTGATGGCCGGGCGTACGCCGCCGCTGCTTGTCACCGGTGGCTTTCGCAGCCTCGCCGGCATGGAAACCGCGCTCGATAGCGGCATCGCCATAGTCGGCATTGCCCGGCCGCTGTGCGCCACGCCTGACGCGGTTGCCGAATTGCTCGACGGCCATAGTGATGAACTGCCGCGCCCCGAACAGGCGCTGCGGATCGGCCCCGGCTGGCTCGGCCCAAACTCGCCGTTCAAGTTGCTGCGCGCCGTCAACGGCTTTGCGGCGCAGGCCTGGTATTATCAGCAACTCCGCCGCATTGCCGCGGGTGGCGCTCCGGCCGCCGGCCTGAACCCGTTGACGGCGTTCCTTGCCGAAGAACGCGAGAACAAGGCGCGCCTTTGACAGCGGCGGCGTCCGCTTGGCGAGGCAAGCTCCGTCTTGTCCGGTTGCTGGATTCAACGGGGCTGGTGACCACTGGCCTGCCAGCCCGCACTGGTATGCCCCCCGAGATCGTCAAGCTGGAACGCGTAACCCGTCAGCCCGGCAAAAACTCCGGTACCGACAGGTAGCGCTCGCCGGTGTCATAGTTGAAGCCGAGGACGCGGCTGCCCTTGGGCAGTTCGGGCAGCTTCTGCGCAATCGCCTGCAGCGTCGCGCCCGACGAGATACCGACCAGCATGCCTTCCTGTCTCGCGGCGCGCAGCGCCATCGCCTTGGCGGCCGCGGCCTCGACCTGGATGACGCCATCGAGCAACTGGGTGTGGAGGTTGGCGGGGATGAAGCCGGCGCCGATGCCCTGGATCGGGTGCGGGCTCGGCTGGCCGCCCGAAATCACCGGGGAGGCGGCCGGCTCGACGGCATAGATCTTCAACCTGGGCCAGATTGCCTTCAACCCTTCGGCGACGCCGGTAATATGGCCGCCGGTGCCGACGCCGGTGATGATCGCATCGATCGGCGCATCGGCGAAATCACGCGCGATTTCCTGCGCCGTGGTGCGAACATGGATCGCGATATTGGCCGGGTTTTCGAACTGCCCCGGCATCCAGCTGCCGGGCGTTTCGGCGATCAACTCAGTGGCGCGGGCGATGGCGCCCTTCATGCCCTTTTCGCGCGGCGTCAGATCAAAGGTGGCGCCATAGGCCAGCATCAATCGCCGGCGTTCAAGCGACATGGATTCGGGCATGACGAGGACAAGCTTGTAGCCCTTCACCGCGGCGACCATGGCCAGCCCGATGCCGGTATTGCCGCTGGTCGGCTCGATGATGGTGCCGCCGGGTTTCAGGCTGCCATCGGCTTCGGCCGCTTCCACCATCGCCAGCGCGATGCGGTCCTTGATCGAGCCACCGGGGTTGGACCGTTCGGATTTGATCCACACTTCGGCATCGGGGAACAGCTTCGACATCCGGATGTGCGGCGTGTTGCCGATGGTTTCGAGGATGTTGTTGGCCTTCATGTCACGTCTCCCGAAAAAGGATAAGGGATTATGCCGCAGG
>JAAFIT010000034.1 GCA_013298745.1 Sphingomonadales bacterium | reverse complement strand
GTCTATGCGGCGGCGATCGCTGATCCCGATGCCCGGGCGGCACTTAAACTGACGCTCACTATCGCGGCAATCGCCGTGCCGATCAACATCGGCTTCGGCCTTGCCGCCAGCTGGGCGATTGCCAAGTTCGATTTTCGCGGCCGATCGTTTCTGGTGACGCTGATCGACCTGCCATTCTCGGTCTCCCCCGTTGTCTCCGGGTTGATCTTCGTGCTGGTGTTCGGCGCCGAGGGATGGTTCGGCCCGTGGCTGCGCGCCCATGATGTGCAGATCATCTTCGCCGTGCCGGGCATCGTGCTTGCGACGCTGTTCGTCACCTTCCCCTTCGTCGCACGCGAACTGATCCCGCTGATGGAAGAACAGGGCCGCGAGGAGGAAGAGGCGGCGCTGTCGCTCGGCGCCTCGCCGCTGGCGACCTTCATGAAGGTGACATTGCCCAATATCCGCTGGGGGCTGCTTTATGGCGTGCTGCTGTGCAACGCCCGCGCCATGGGCGAGTTCGGCGCCGTGTCGGTGGTGTCCGGTCATATCCGCGGCCGCACCAACACGCTGCCGCTCCACATCGAAATCCTCTATAACGAGTATAACTTCGTCGCTGCCTTTGCCGTCGCCTCGCTACTCGCCGGTCTGGCGCTGGTGACTTTGGTGATCAAATCGCTGCTCGAATGGCGCCATGCCGGGCAATTGGCGGGGAGAGTATTTTGAGCCTGTCAGCCCAAGGCGTGACCAAGCGGTTCGGGGCGTTCACCGCGCTCGACAATGTCAGCCTCGATGCCCGCGATGGCGAGTTTCTCGCACTGCTCGGCCCCTCGGGATCGGGCAAGACGACCTTGCTCCGCGTCCTTGCCGGGCTGGAATTTCCGGACAGTGGCCGGGTCGCGATTGCCGGCGAGGACATGTCCGACACCGGCGCGCGCGAGCGGCGGGTCGGCTTTGTCTTTCAGCATTACGCGCTGTTCCGCCATATGAGCGTCGCCGAAAATGTCGGCTTCGGACTGACCGTGCGGCCGCGCGCCAGCCGCCCGGCGCCGGCCGAGATTGCCCGGCGCGTCACCGAACTGCTCGATCTTGTCCAGTTGTCGCACCTCGGCAACCGGTTCCCGGCGCAGCTTTCCGGCGGCCAGCGCCAGCGCGTTGCCCTGGCACGTGCGCTGGCGGTCGAGCCGCGCATCCTGCTGCTTGATGAACCCTTTGGGGCGCTCGATGCCAAGGTGCGCAAGGACCTGCGCCGCTGGCTGCGCGATGTGCATGACCGTATGGGCCTGACGTCAGTGTTCGTCACCCACGACCAGGAAGAGGCGCTCGATCTTGCCGATCGCGTCGTGGTGATGAACCATGGCGTCATCGAACAGGTCGATACGCCGGAGGTGGTGTGGAACCGCCCGGCGACGGCGTTTGTCTGCGATTTTCTGGGCGGTGCCAATCGAATCGACTGCCTGGCGACGAGCGGGCGCATTGATGTCGGCGGCGTGCTGCTGCCCAATGCGGCGCCGCCACTCGGCGATGGGCCGGCCACCGGCTTCATCCGTCCGCATGAATTCACGCTGGCCGCTGCCGGCGCCCCGGGGCTGGCCGTGACGCTGCGCCGCATCCAGCGCACCGGCGCCGCGGCAGCGCTCGAAACGATCCGGGCCGATGGCCAGATCATCGAAGCCAGCATCGCCGATCCGCCGGCAGGCCTGGCCCCCGGCGCGGCGCTGGTGCTGGTGCCGACGGCGGTGCGGGCGTACCCGGCGGGGTAAGGGCCCGTTCCGCCCTTATTTATTCTCGCGGCGCAGCTTGATGGCGCGGCCGTCAGGGGCCTTCAACAATGCTGCGCCGGTGCTGTCGAAGCTGACGGTGGTCACCGCTTCCATGGTCTTCAGGAACTTGCTTTCGGTGTCCATCTTGGCCGGCTCGCACATCATCATCGTGCCGGCCAGGGGTCCGAACTTGACCGTCGCGCCCGTCTGCTTCCAGCCGCCGCGATAACGGTTGCAACCGCTGGCGCCGAAGACGACGCTGGTATCGTGATCGCCGGGTTCGAAGGTGGCATCGACACGCACGCCATCGGGCACGCCGCCGCCATTGATATCCTCGACCAGCCAGGGGCCGCCTTCAAGGCTGCCGCCGAGCGCGGGGAGATCACCCTTCACCAATGCCGCCTCCTTGGCACAACCCGACAGGGCGAGAAGCCCGACCCCCAACAACACAGCCCGCTTCATCATTGGTCATCACTCCTCGTGCAGAGAATATCTGCCAGATAGACCCGCCCCTCTACCGTCTGCAACTGCCAATAGCGAACGACCCGATAACCGGCACGGCGGCACATGTCCTCGGCGGTATCGTGCGCGCAGTTGAAATTGGCCTTGTTGTTTGGACAGGCGAGTATGCGTTCCTTGCCATAGGTCGGCGCCGGCCAATAGCGCGAGGCAACGCCGGCGATGCTGGTGCCACCCGGTTGCACGCCGGCGGTGGGCTTGCCGGCGCCCTGCCCTGGCGCCAGTTGGCGCAGCGAGCGAACGGTAAAGCCTTCGCCCAGCCCGGCTTCGACGGGGTAATCGCGGTCGATCTCGACGCAACGGCCTTCGAAATCATCGTCGCTGCAGATTTCCCAGCGGCCGCTGATCTTGAGGCTCTGCGGCTTCAGCGGTGTTTGAAGGCGCGGTTGGTCGGCGGTGAAGACCTGCGCCTCGCCGCGATAGAAGCGTTCGGCAAACAGGCTCAACTGCGGCGCGGGCGCTGCCGCCAGCATAGCGAGCGCCAGCGCCGCCAACACCAGCCGCCGCATCAGCGCGCGCCCGGTTTGGGGCCGATATCAGCCACCAGACCGAGCATGGCCTTCTGGCTGACCCGGATCGAGCCATTCTGCGGCCGATCAAGATCGATGATGAGCACGATGGTCATGGCGAGCAGCACGAACAGCACCCCCGTCGCCAGCCGGTGCCGGCTGCGATAGGCGCCGAGCACATAGCCGATCAGGAATGCCGAGACACAGGCATAGACGATCAGCAGGATGATGACTTCGGACGGCACCCGCGCATCGATGGCGGCTTCCCGCGTCGTTGCCGTATCGATCACTGCATTGACAGCGGCGACGAGCGCCGCCGATTGCGCCGTCGAGCGGTCGGGCAGCGTTGCAGCGGCCGTCAGGTCCCAGATCTCGCGGCGCAAGGCGGTGCCCTTGCTGCGCATCACCTCGTCGGCGCGGCGATCATCATCGGCGTCGTCATGCGCCTCTGCCTTGGCGACGCGGGTGGCGGCATAAACGCCCAGCCGGCCCTGCAACGCCTTGCCGGCAGGTGTTTCCACAAGGCCGGCGCGCAACCAGGCCGTGCCGATATCATTGGCCTCCTTGATGACTTCGGCGCGCCGGGCATCATGACGCGCCAGCGCCATCGAAAAGGTGAAGCCAAGCAACAGCGCCAGCAGCAGCAACGCCGTCGCCAGCACCTGGGTTTCGTCATTCGCCTCGTTGGCGGCACCGCTGCGGCCAAAGCGGCGATGGGCCATGAAGCCGAGTTCCGACGACAGCCAGAACATCGCCCCCAGCACGGCAGCAATGCCCCAGAGCGAGGCGCCATCAAGCAGGGCGGCGCCTTCGTTCAACGCTTGCCGGCCCGCAGTTCGTCACGAATTTCGGCAAGCAACACTTCGCTCGGCGTAGGCGCCGGCGGCGCGGCCGGGGGGGCTTCGGCGGGCTTCATCAGCTTGTTGGCGGCACGGACGACGAGGAAGATGATGAAGGCGATGATCAGGAAGTTGATGACGGCGGTAATGAAGCTGCCGAAGCCGATCATCGGTACGCCGGCGGCCTTCAGCGCCGCATAATCGGTGACGGCGCCCTTGTAGCTTTCAGGGATGCTGCCGAGCACGATGAAATGGCTGGAAAAATCGACACCGCCAGTGATGGCGCCGATCACCGGCATGATCAGATCATCGGTTACCGATGACACGATCTTGCCGAACGCCGCGCCGATGATGACGGCAACAGCGAGATCGAGGACATTGCCGCGGGCGATGAAGGTCTTGAACTCTTGAAACATGCGATGGCCCCCTATTGAAACGCTCAGAATCTTACTATCTATACACCGGGTTTGCGACATGGTTCTGGCATGAGCGGCCCCGGTACAAAAGCCGGAATCTGGCAATTGTGCCGTCGCCGATGGATTTGAAGGGACACGGAAGCATGCAGCGGATCGCAAGCAACCTGATGCGGGTCGGCGTCATCGCCGGTCTGGCGATTGGCCTTTCGGCCTGCGGCGTCAATTCGATTCCCACCAAGGAAGAGGCCGTAAAGGCCAAATGGGGCGACGTCGAAAACCAGTATCAGCGCCGGTCCGATTTGATTCCGAACCTCGTCGAAAGCGTCAAGGGCGCTGCCGCCCAGGAAAGCAAGGTGCTGCGCGAAGTGACCGAGGCGCGAGCCAGCGCTAACAAGATCACCCTTACCCCCGAACAGCTGCGCGACCCGGCAGCGGTCGAGGCCTATGGCGCTGCACAGGCGCGGCTAGGTGCGGCACTGGTTCCGCTGCGCCAGCTTCAGGAGGCCTATCCCGATCTCAAGACCAATGAGAATTTCCTGTCGCTACAGTCGCAGATCGAAGGCACCGAAAACCGCATCAGCGTGGCGCGCCGTGATTACAACGAGGCGGTGCAGTCGTATAACACCGAAATCCGTACCTTCCCGTCGATGGTCGCGGCCAAGGTGATCTATGGCTCGCAGCCGATCGCGCCGTTCAAGGCAACGTCGGCCAATGCCGAAACCGCGCCTGCGGTGAAGTTCTAATATCCTTTCCTTCTCACCCGGCGGCCGCGTGCCGCCGGGACCCGGAGTTGCCATGACCCGCGGGCGGCACGACCGCACCACCCAGCGCCTCAGTCTCGTCGCCTTCATTCTGGCGACGCTGCTGCTGGTGTTGTCGCTCGCTGCGCCCGCCTGGTCGGCGCCGAGCTTTCCCAAACTCGATGGCCGTGTCACCGATGCGGCGGGCATCCTGCCGGCCGACACACGCGCCGGGCTCGACGCCAAGCTGGCGGCGCTGGAAAAGGCCACCACCATCCAGCTCGTCGTCGCCACCGTGCCCGATCTCCAGGGCTATGAAATCGACGAATATGGCTATCAGCTCGGCCGCACCTGGGGCATCGGCCAGAAAGGCAGCAACAATGGCGCCCTGCTGATCGTCGCGCCCAACGAACGCAAGGTCCGCATCGAGGTCGGCTATGGCCTTGAAGGCGTGCTGACCGATGCGCTGACCTCGCAGATCATCCGCCGCAACATCGTCCCATCGTTCAAGGCCGGCGACATGGCCGGCGGCGTCACCGGTGGCACCGACGCGCTGATCAAATTGCTCGAACTGCCCACTGACCAGCGCCAGCAGGCCGCGCTCGATGCAGCAGCCGCGGAACAACAGCGCAGCAGTGGCGGCAGCGGCTTTGCCACGATTGTCTGGCTGGTCATCATCATCCTGTGGATTGTCATTGCCGTGTCGCGCAGCAAGCGCGGTCGCCGCAGCGGTCCGGTCATCATCTGGGGCCCTGGCATGGGCGGCGGTGGCAGCTGGGGCGGCGGCGGCGGTGGTTTCGGCGGTGGCGGCGGCGGCTTTGGCGGCGGCGGCTCGTCGGGGGGCTGGTGATGCTTTTCAGCGATAGCGACCGCGCCCGGGTTTCAACCGCCATCGCCGAGGCGGAAGCGCGCACGGCCGGTGAGATTGTCGTTATCGTCTCGTCCGAACCCCATCGCTATCCCGCCACCTGCCTTTCGGTCGCGGCGTTGCTGGCGCTGGCGGTGCCGATGGCGGCGTTGCTGGCCGGTTGGTCGCTGGCGTCGCTGTTCGGGGACTGGAATGATGGCCCGGCCAGCGAAGTCCGCGGCCTCGAGGGCCTGGTAGTCATTCAGGCACTGGTGTTTGTCGCGGTGCTGGCGGCGCTGTGGTTTTCCGGGCTGGGCCGGCTGTTCACGCCGCCAGGCCTCCGCCGGGACCGCGTGCATCGCGCCGCGCTCACCCAGTTCAAGGCACGCGGACTGGAAGCCACTACGGGCCGCACCGGCGTACTGATCTATATCGACGAACCTGAACATATCGCCGAAGTCGTCGCCGACTCGGGCATTTACGCCAAGGTGCCCCCCGAGCATTGGGGCACGACGATTTCGGCGCTGATAAATGGCATCAAGGCCGGCAAGCCCGCCGATGGTGTGGTGGCGGCGGTAGCGCTGGCCGGCGATGTGCTGGCGGTGCATTTTCCGCCGTTGCCGGATGATGTGAATGAGCTGCCGGATGGGCTGATTGAAATCTGAGCGCGGCCGCAAGCGAGCGCAGCTTGCGCGCGAACTCGCGCCAGATCGGCCAGCGGGGCGAGGCGGTCTTCACGCCTCGAACCCGTCTGACGTCGGCACGGGCTTTGCCCGTGCTTTTGGTTTGAAAAGCCAGTTCCTGTTGATGAATTTCTAAAAGCAAGGGCATGGGCAAAGCCCATGCTGACGTCAGACGGGTTCGGTCGCCGAAGGGGCGACCGCCCCGCTGGCCGGTCTTGCGCCTGTCGGCGCGCTGCTGCGCTGCGCGCTCGCGGCGCTGCGACTACGCCGCGGCCCCCAAATACCCCAGCTGCGCCGCCTTGAAGATCGTCTGCGACCGATTGACCGCATCGAGCTTTTCGCCAGCGTTCTGGATATGAAAGCGCACCGTCGCATGGCTGCGCGACAGGATCAGGCTGATTTCCTTGTCGGTCTTGCCGATGCTCGCCCAACGCAGGCATTCGACTTCGCGCTTGGTCAACTGGCAATCGCCCGGCAGCCAGTGGCGGGTGCGATGGGCCTTGGTGTAGCCGGCAACAAAGCGATAGGCGAGGCAGCCCAGCACATCGGCATGGGCTTCATATTCCGCCGAAAGATCGTCGCGTTGCTTGTCCATGCAGTTGAAGGTGACAGCGCCGATCTGGCCGAATGGCAAATGCACCGGCATGACGATGGCACCGCGGGTCAATGCCCGCTTTTCGAAATTGTCGAGCCCGATCTGATCGAGATAGCGATTGTGCTGGCGCGTACGGAAGCCCTTGGCATTGACCCAGAAGGGTTCCGATTCATAGCGGCAGGCGCGCGGGATGGGGGAGGATAGCGCCAGCCGCGTATCGGCCCACCAGCGTTCGCCTTCGCCGGTCCAGCCGAAGACATCGGCGGCGAGCACATTGCCATCGACATCGACCATGGTCGCCTTCGAGGCGATATTGTCACACACCGCGACCTTCAGATTGCCGCGGCTGATGGCAATATCACGCAAGGCTTCGGCAGCCCTGCGGACATCGTCCATCGACGTCACAGAAACAGCAGCGAGATCGGTCGCCAGTCCCATCACCATCTCCCCAAGCTAGCCCGATCCGGCCTCTCTTCGCTGCGGGGTGCGGCGTCGCCAATTGGGCGGTGTCGCAAGCCTCGGCGTCGGGCCTGTCGTGGTCGGTTCGATTCGAGTCATACGCCGGGTGCTGCGACGGTGCAATGCCGCGCCCGGTCCGATCAGTTGATGCGACTAAAGCACATTGAAAAGATAAAGCAGGATGATGATCGGGATCGGAATCCCCACCGCCCACAGGATGCAGCCTTTGCCCATGATATCGGTCCTTTTTGTTGCCAGGGCTCAACCCCGCGCGGCGGCATCGGTTCCCGCCTGCAACAAAGCGCAGTGGCGACAACGGCACCGGCGCCTAAGGTGAAATGGCCCTGTTTCGAAGGACCTGCGGATGACACCGATCGAGATCGTCACGGATTTTTGCGCCGCCTTTGATCGGCTCGATTGGGAGACCATCTACGCCCATCTCGCCGACGACATCGTTTATCACAATATCCCGATGGAGCCGGTCCACGGCCTCGATGCCTTCAAGGCGGTTTATGCAGCGTTTCCGGTGAGCGAGGCGCAGTTCGAGATCCATCACATCGCCGCCAACGGGTCCGTGGTGTTGACCGAGCGAACCGACCGATTCGTCCTGGCCGGCAAGCCCATCATCATCCGCGTCATGGGCGTGTTCGAGATCAGCAACGGCAAGATCGCGGTGTGGCGCGATTATTTCGACTTGGCGCAGTTCGCCGGCCAGATGCCTGCGCCTCAAGCGTGAGCCTGTTACAATTCACCGTCGCGCGCCGGCAGCCATATGCGACGATGGCGCCATCGGCGTATCATCTGGTGGCTCCGCAATGAATTTCGATCTCACCGAAGACCAGGCCATGCTCAAGGCCGCCGTCGAGCGCTTTGTCGCCGACAGCTATGGCGGTGATCTCGAGGCGCGGCGCAAGGCGCGCATCACCCCGGCCGGATTTTCGGCGGCGCATTGGGCGCGGCTGGCGGAAACCGGCGTGCTGGCAATGCCGGTATCGGCTGCCAATGGCGGACTCGGTGGCAGCCACGTCGATCTGATGGTGGTAATGGAAGCGCTGGGGCGCGGACTGGTGGCGGAGCCGGTTCTCGAAACCGTTGTTGCCGCAGCCCTTCTCGATGCCGCCGGTGCAACTACTGCACTTGCTCCGCTGATTGCCGGCGAAAGCCTCGTCGTCCTCGCCCATGCCGAGCGCGAGGCGCGTTACAACCTCGCCCATGTCGGCACCATCGCATCAGCGCACGGCGACAAGGTCCGCATCGATGGGGCCAAAATTGCCGTCAATGCCGGTGGCCCGGCCGATCACCTGATCGTTTCGGCGCGTGAATCCGGCAACACCCGCGATGCGCAGGGCATCGCCTTTTGGCTGGTGCCCGCCGATACCGCCGGGATCGATCGCCGAGCCTATCGCCTCGCCGATGGCTCGGTCGCCGCCGAAATCACGCTGCGGCAAGTCGAGGTGCCGGCGAGCGCGCGCATTGCCACCGGACTGGACACGCTGACGCCGGTGGTGGCGCTGGCGCGTCTCGGCGCCGCCGCCGAAATGCTCGGGTTGATGACGCTGCTGTTCGATGCGACCCTCGCCTATGTGACGACCCGCACCCAGTTCGGCCAGCCACTCGGCGCCTTCCAGGTGATTCAGCACCGCATGACCGACGCCTATGTGCTCGTCGAACAGGCGCGATCGCAGGTGGTTCGCGCCGCGCTGGCGCCCGATGCGGACTTTGCCCGCGCGGCCGCCGGCGCCAAATCCTATGTCGCCGAAGCGGCGCTGACGGTAGCGCACACCGCCGTCCAGATGCATGGCGGCATGGGCATCACCGACGAGCTGTTGATCGGCCATGCCCTAAAGCGCATTCGGGTGCTGGCGCTGACCTTTGGTGACGCTGGGGCCGCGCTCGACGATTACCGGAGCGCCGCATGAGTCTGTGGACCGACGGTGCCGAGCCCGCCCTCATCGGCGGCCGTGATCCGGAAAGCGGCCGCATTATCTTTCCATGCGCCGAAGGTTTCGATCCGGTCGCCCTGAAGCGCCATGGCACGATCTGGAGCTGGACGGTGCAGCGCTTTCCACCGAAATCGCCGCCTTATGCCGGGCCGCCGGTGTTCGAGCCCTTCGCCCTTGGCTATGTCGAATTGGCCGATGAAGTTATTGTCGAAACGCGTTTCGACGGGCTGGCCTTTGACGCATTGAAGGTCGGTCTGCCCGTCGCCTTGCGCATCGTTCCCTTCGGCGCGGGCGAAACCTTTGCGTTTGGACCTGTAGCATGAGCGACGTCCGCATCATCGGCATCGGCATCCACCGCTTCGGCCGCACCGATGGCGCCACAGGGCTCGATCAGGGCGTTGTCGCGGCACGCGCCGCGCTGACCGATGCCGGGGTCGAATGGCCACAGATCGAGGCGGCGTTTGGCGGATCATCGGCGGCGGGCAATGCCGATATCATGGTGTCACGGTTGGGACTGACCGGGGTGCCCTTCATCAACGTCGCCAATGGCTGCGCTACCGGCGGCTCGGCACTGGGCTCGGCGGTCGCGGCGATCAAGGCCGGCCAGGCCGATCTGGCGCTGGCGGTCGGCTTCGACAAGCACCCGCGTGGCAGCTTCGATCCCAGGCCCGCCGATTGGGGGCTGCCCGATTGGTATGGCGAAACGGGCCTGATGCTGACGACGCAGTTTTTCGCGCTCAAGCTGCGCCGCTATATGGAATTGCACGGCATCACGCCGACGGCGCTCGGGCGAGTCGCCGAAAAGGCCTTTGCCAACGCCGTCCATGCCCCGCACGCCTGGCGGCGCGAGGCGGTGGACCTCGACACCATTCTCAACGCGCCGATGGTCAATGATCCGCTGACCAAATTCATGTTCTGCGCGCCGGCCGAAGGCGCCGTTGCGCTGGTGCTGGCATCGAAGAAAAAGGCCCATGCAATGGGGGTGAAGGGTATCAAGGTGTCGGCGGTTGCCATCCGCACCCGGCCGCCCGGCAGCTTCGAAGTCTTCGCCCCCTCGCTCGATATCGCCCGCGGACCGTCGGCAACCAATCTCGCCAGCGCGGTGGCATTCGAAATGGCCGGCATCGGCCCTGAAGACATCGACGTGGCACAGTTGCAGGACACCGAAAGCGGCGCCGAAATCATGCACATGGCCGAAAACGGCTTTTGCCGCGATGGCGAGCAGGAGGCCTGGCTTGCCGAAGGCCGCACCCGGATCGGCGGAGCGCTGCCGGTCAACACCGATGGCGGCTGCCTCGCCTGTGGCGAGCCGATCGGCGCATCCGGGCTGCGGCAGGTCTATGAGAATGTCGTGCAGTTGCGTGGGGCTGGCGGCGGCCGGCAAGTGCTGAAAAAGGGCAAACCGCCCAAGACCGCCTATTCCCATGTCTATGGTGCACCCGGCCTTTCGGCCGTGGCGATTCTGGAGCGCTGAACAAGATGGACATGAGCTTTTCCGCTGCCGACCTCGCCTTTCGTGACGAGGTGCGCGCCTTTCTCGCCGCTGAGCTGCCACAGCGCCTGCGCGACGGCATGAACGGCACGCCATCGGTGTTCGTCGAGCCCGAAATCGGGCTCGAATGGCAGCGCATCCTCCACGCCAAGGGCTGGCTCGCCTATCAATGGCCGGTCGAAAACGGCGGCACCGGCTGGACCCCGGTGCAGCGCTATATCTTTGAAAAGGAATGTGCGCTCGCTGATGCGCCGTCACTGTCCGTGCTGGGGTTGAAGCTCGTCGGCCCGGTCATCGCGCATTACGGCCGGCCCGACCAGAAGGCGCGCTATCTCGAACGCATCCTCACAGGCGAAGACCTGTGGTGTCAGGGCTATTCCGAGCCCGGCTCCGGCAGCGACCTTGCCAGCCTGAAGACCCGCGCCGTGCGGCAGGGCGACAAGTATATCGTCAACGGCAGCAAGATCTGGACGACGCACGCCCATTATGCCGACTGGATGTTCTGCCTCGCCCGCACCAACCCGGATGTGAAGCCGCAGGCCGGCATTTCCTTCCTGCTGATCCCGATGAAGCAGAAGGGCATCACCATCCGCCCGATCATCGGCATGGCCGGCGATCATGAAGTCAACCAGGTGTTCCTCGATGATGCCGAGGCGCTGGTGGCCGACCGCATCGGC
>JAAFIT010000349.1 GCA_013298745.1 Sphingomonadales bacterium | reverse complement strand
TATAGGGTGACTTGTTGCCGACGGTATCCGGACGGCTGCTGTTCTTCTTGATCTCGCTGCCGGTGACGTTGCCCGAGCCGAACACCGACCAGCCGTCGATGATCCTGGCGGTGACGTTCAGTTCGCCACCATAGACATCAACCTTGTCGATGTTCGAGACGACACGCAGCAGGCCGAAGCCACCGACGAAGAATTCGAAGAACTGCATGTCGGTGATCTTGGTGTAATAGCCGGCAAGATCATAGGTGACCCGGCCGTCCATGAACGACCCCTTGACGCCGGCTTCAAAGGCGCTCGACGTTTCCTTGCGGAACTGATCGTTGATCGTCACATCGGCGTCGATCGCCGGGATCACCGGGTTGTTGAAGTTGTTGTTGACGATGGCGGCCGAGCCCTGGTTGTTGAAACCGCCGGATTTGAAGCCGATGCCCCAATTGGCATAGACGACGGCTTCTTCGGCAGCCTTCCAGCTCAAGGTCACCTTCGGCTGCAACTGCTTGAAGGTCGCGCTCTGCGGAGGAATCGGCCCATTGACCTGGCCGGGGTTGATCTGGCCACCGGTGATCGGGTCCTTGACGAAGGGCACCAGATTGGTCGCCGAGCGGTCTTCGATGTCATAGCGCAGCGCGATGCCGGCGGTGATCGTCTCCGTCGGCTTGTAGTCAACCGAGCCAAAGCCGGCATAAACATTGGTCTTGAACTTGTCGTTGAACAGCTGCGAGGTCGGGTTGCTGGTGCCCGGCGCGTTGTACAGCGTCGGCAGCACGCCCTGACCGAGATCGGCGCCGAGGCTGACCCCGGTTTCGCGGTTGAGCGTCAGGAAATAGGCGCCGATCGACCAGTTGAGCGGTCCATCGCCGGTCGACGACAGCCGCACTTCGGCGGAAAAATCATTCTGGTCGCGCGTCTGCAATTGGGTGCCATCGCAGGTCGATGGCGAATAGGCGCCGAAGGTCGAGCCATTGGCCGGATCGAAAATGAACGGCGTCGGCACCTTGCCGATGAACGTCGGCGGGTTGAGCGGGAAGCCGGTCAGTTGCGCCGTCGTCGCAAAGCATTTGTTGCTCACCGCCACGCTGGTCGGCGTCGTGCCGGGGAAGGTGTAACGGGCGAAATCGGCCGACGTGCCATCGGCGGTCAGGCTCTGGCTGACATCGGAGTACTGCGCCCAGGCCGTCAGCTTCATGGTTTCGAACTGATGGTCGACCTTGGCTGAAAACTCATAGGTTTTCATGTCGTTGGTCGGCTGGATGTTCGAATAATAACGGAATGGATGGGTGTTGACGTCTTCAAAGAACGCCGGGTTCACCGCGGCAAAATTGGGCAGATGGAACGAAGCGTTGAAGTTGATCGACGCGCCCGACAGCCTGGCATAGCGGGCCTTCACATCAAGGCTGGTGTCGTCGCCGAGCTGGGCGACAACGCGGCCATCAAGGCCATAGCTTTCCTGGTTGTCGACGGTCTTGCTGTTGCCGAGATATTCGTTGCGCCAGAAGCCATCGGTGGTGCGATAATTGCCCGACAGCACAAAGCCGATGCCATCGCTGATCGGCCCGGCGACATAGCCGGTGACATCAGCGGTGTTCAATTCGCCATAGCTGCCCCTGATGGCGCCTTCGAACTGGTCGCCCGGCTTCACCGTGGTGACGACGATCGCCCCTGCAGCGGCATTACGGCCATAAATGGCGCCCTGCGGGCCCTTCAGCACTTCGATCTGGCGCAGCGTGCCCTGCACCTGGTTCAACTGGGCGGTGTTGGTCTTGAGGATCCCGTCGACCACCAGGGCAACGCTCGATTCGGCATCGCGGGCGCCGTTCATGCCGCGGATGTTGATCTGGGTATCGCCAGCCTCAGCAGTGCCGGTGACGATGGTGACCCCCGGCGTCAACTGCAGAAAGTCCTGCGCCCGAACCACGCCGGTGCGTGCCAGCGTTTCGGCGGTCAACACGCTCACCGAGGCCGGCACATCGATCAAGCGTTCGGTATCGCGCCGCGCCGTGACCAGGATTTCGCCTTCATCGACGGCAACGTTCTTGCTCGTCGACGCAGTGGCCTGCGCCAGTGCCGGCGACGAGACTCCGGCGAGAAGCCCGGCGGCCACGCCGGCGAGTGCCAGCAGCTGCCGGCCGGTTGCTGCGTTCTTCGCGTTACCGCGACCCCGATAATCCGCCATCACTCACCCCTTGCGCCTTTTGGAAGCCATCAATGGTTTCCCAATCCATCAATGCTATTGTATACAAAATAAGCGGGTCAAGCCCCGCACCGCGGCGCGCAAGTTTTCCGCAGGCCTTGCGTTTATTTTGTCACAGAGGGGCAACCGCATCATGTCAAAGGCTTCCGAACGCGCCTATGCCGAGATCCGCGGCCTGATCCTGTCCGGCGACGCCCCGCCCGGTACACAGATTACCGAAGCACAGCTCGCCGATATCTGCGGCGTCTCGCGCACCCCCGTCCGCGAAGCGCTGCGCCGGCTCGAAGCCGAGCTTTACGTCGTCCGCTCGGACAGCCAGCGAATATTCGTCGCCGATTGGAACAGCGACGACCTCGGCGAAATGTTCACCCTGCGCGCCATGCTCGAAGCCCATGCCGCCGCCCGCGCCGCTGCCCGCATCGAACCGGCTGCGCTCGCCGCCCTGCGCGCCGCCAATGATCGCATCGCCGCCGCAGTCGCCGCCGACACCCCCGATGTCGCCAGCTTCCTGGCCGAAAACCGCCTCTTCCACGATATCGTCATCACCGCCGCCGCCTCCCCCCGCCTCGCCGCCATGCTGTCGGCGCTTGTCGAACAGCCCGTCGTCCGCCGCACCGCCGCCCGCTACTCCCGCACCGAACTCGCCCGCTCCACCCACGAACACGGCGAACTCATCCAGGCCTTCGCCGCCCGCGATACCGATTGGGCGCATGCGGTGATGACCGGGCATATCCGCCGGGCGTTTCATGCGTTCTCGGCCGCCGAGCCGGTGGCATAAGGCTTCAAGCGCCTCCGGCGGTTGGGGCCGCGGCCCCAAGCCCCTTTTGTCATCCCAGGCTTGACCCGGGATGAAGAGGATGGGCCATGACAGGAGTGCAGCTTTCCCGCCCGACGCGACGCGGCGTTCCGTTGACGTCCGAAAAGTCGCATCCTAGGCTTTCAACGCGTCGCAACACATTGCACCGGGATACTATTCCATGAAATCCGTGAAGCTCGCGGTTAGCGCGCTCCTCCTCCTCGCCGCTGCCAGGACCTTCGCGCAAGACCTGCCGATCAGCACTGACGGCACGGACCCCAGGACGTGGGATCCGAAGCAGGACGCGGCGGCCTCCGGCAAGAAGAACCACGTCGTGATTTTCGAAGACAGCGAGATTCGCGTACTTTCGGTCACCGTAGCGCCGGGCGAAACGGAGGTCCCACACCACCATCAATGGCCGAGTGTGATCGTCTACGACCGCCCGGTGAAGAGCGAGAACCGCGACGGCAAGGGGAACCTCCTCGCGCCGAAACGACCCGCGGGTGACAAGGTGGAACTGCCACGTGTTATCCGG
>JAAFIT010000348.1 GCA_013298745.1 Sphingomonadales bacterium | reverse complement strand
CACTGGCGCTGGCCCGTTCGTTTCGCAGTTCAACCAGCGAATCGCTATTGGAACAGCCGGTTGCCATGTTTTCTGTCTCGCAGGGCTCAGCGCCATCGCTCCTCGAAAGTATGATGTCGGAGAGAGTTTCGACAACCCCGGTGCGGACGATGTTGTCTCCTGCTGCGACAGGCAGCGCGCGCCGCCGCGCCGAATTGCCGATGCTGATGCGCGCTGTCACCGGCGACACTGACATGCCGACCGTGCAGCGTCGCATAAGCCTCGATTTCAGCGATCGGCTGAGCCTGTCGATCGATGCCGAGTGGGTGGAAACACTGCTGCCCAACCAGGCTGATGCGATTGGCCGGGCGATTGCTGCCGCTCTGCTGGAATACCCCAATTTCGTGCGTGGAAAGGACCCGAAATAATGACGATCGAATTGCAGTTGGTGCCGCGCACAGGGGCTCTGCTAAAGGGCCATGATAACTGCCTTGAGGTGCTGGTGCGCGCCATTGCGCCACCGGCGCCCGGCCGGCTTGCAGAACGCAAGCCGCTCAACCTGGCACTTGTCATCGACAAATCCGGGTCGATGGCCGGCCGGCCATTGGCCGAGGCCAAGCGTTGCGCAAGGGCCATTGTCGATCGCATGGGCGCCGGGGATTTCGTGTCGGTTGTTGCTTATGATGACAACGTTGAACTGGTCTGGCCGGCCCAGCGGCGCAATTCGCCGCGCGACCTGCATGCGGCGATCGAACGGATCTGTGAAGGCAGCAGGACAGCGTTGCATGATGGTTGGGCCGCGGGTGCCGAGCAGGCGGCGCGGCATATCAAGCAGGCTGGCACGTCCCGGGTCCTGCTGTTGTCCGACGGCAATGCCAATGAAGGATTGACCGATACCACCACGATCGCTCGGCATTGCGCGCAACTGTCCGACACCGGCGTCACCACTTCGACCTATGGTCTCGGCCGGGGTTTCAACGAAACGCTGATGCTCGAGATGGCCAAGATGGGCGGCGGCACCGGCTATTATGGCCAGACCGCCGAGGATCTGATGGGCCCGTTCCAGCAGGAGTTCGACCTGTTGCAGGCGCTATGCGCGCGCAATCTGCTGCTCGACCTGACGGCAGCGCCGGGCGTGGCGATGCGGATGCTCAACAATCTGCGCGAATCAGATGGTGCCTGGTGCCTTCCCGACCTCGCGCATGAGGCCGAAGGCTGGGCGATGGTGGAATTGACCGTTCCGGCGAATCTGATGGCAATCGCTGAGGGTGCACCACTATCCGTGCTGTCGGCGACGGTGCGTTGCGATGACAACAATGGCGTTCGCCATCGGATCGGCGCGGCGTTGACGCTCGAAGCCCTGCCAGTCACCGCTTTTGCAGCGGTTGCCGAGAACGCGCTGGTCGCGCGACGCTCCAAAGAATTGCGCTTTGGTGATTACCAGATCGCCGCCGCAGCAGCAGCGCAGCGCCGCGATTGGCAGGAGGTCGATGCCATTCTGGCGACAGCACGCGAGACAGCCCGCGGCCATGAATGGCTGACGGCGTCGATGATGCCATTGGAACGATATGCGGCGATGCGCGACGACGCGGCCTTTTCGAAGGAAGCCACCTACAAGACCGCCAATTTCCATCGGCGAACCATGTTACACTCTGAATCTGCCAACTTCAGCGTGTCTGCCGAAGCGAGTCTCCCGAGCTTTTTCCAGCGGATGGTCGAGGAAGGCAAGAAGCCCCAAGCGTAACTGCCGTTGTGGTGCGCTGGGGCGCTTATCAGACAGGAAAGATCCCCACAATCTCGACCTCGGATCCGGCAAGCGTCACGATATCGCCGATGCTCTTGCCCATCATGGCGCGGGCGAGCGGTGAGACATAGCTGACGCTGCCATGCGCCGGATCGGCCTCGTCGTCGCCGACGATGGCATAGGTCTGGCGGCGGCCGTCGTGGCGTTCGAAGGTGACGCTGCTGCCAAAGGCGACGCTTTCGGCGGCCCGTGGTTCGATCAGTTGCGCCGAGGCGCGGCGGGCGGACCAATAGCGCAGGTCACGGGTGGCGCGCGCCATGGCGCTGCGGTCGGCGCTGATTGCGTCGCCGCTTCGTGCCGCATCATAGGCGGCGCGGGCGGCTGCCAGTTCGTCATCGATCTGCGCCAGGCCCTTGGGCGTCACCAGATTGGCGTGCGCCGGGATCGGCCGGTCGGGCAGATCGGCGGCGACCGCTTCGGCGTCGGATTCCTTGGTGAAGGCCACACTCATGCCGTCGATATGGGATGTTGTGGCATCCGGTGCAAATCCCGGCCTCGCCGTTGGCGATCGGATCGGGCTATAGCAGGGGCCATGCTTCGTTTGCTTGCAACCTTGCTCCTTGCAACGTCGGCCACGGCCGCACCGCTCGCCGATCTTGTCGCCGGCAAAACTGCGGCGACGCCTGGCCTGCCCGGGCTGGTCGTCGTGGTTGCCGACAGCAAGGGGGTCGTGCGCAGCGAGGCCTTTGGCGTCGCGACGGTCGATCCTTCGCGCGCATTGACGCCGGCAACGCCGCTGCGTGTCGCTTCGGTGTCCAAGACCGTTGTCGCCATCGGCGTGATGCGGCTGGTTGAGGCGGGCAGGCTCGATCTTGATCGTGACGTGTCGCAATGGCTCGGCTGGCGCTTGCGCAATCCGGCATTTCCGGACGTTCCGGTGACGCTGCGCCAGTTGCTGTCGCATACATCCGGCATTGTCGACGGGCCGGGATATAGTTTCCCGTTGGGGGCCACGCTTCAGGACAATCTTGATGCGACCCGCTGGTCGACGTCGCCGCCCGGCGAGCGCTTTGCCTATGCCAATTTGAACTATGGTATCATTGCCACAGTGATGGAGGCGGCAACCGGCGAGCGCTTCGATCGGTTGATGACGCGGCTGGTGTTGCAGCCGCTCAATCTCGATGCCGGCTACAATTGGAGCGGGGCGAGTGACGCGGCCATTACCAGCGCCGCCACGCTGTACCGCACCGGCAAGGACGAAACCGACTGGCACCCCGATGGGGCGTGGGTGGCGCAGGTTGATGACCTGAAGGGCGTCCGCCCGGCCTGTCCGGTGCGCACGCAGAATGGCTGCGGTCTTGATGCCTATGTGCCCGGCTCCAACGGCACATTGTTCAGCCCGCAAGGTGGTCTGCGCATTTCGGCGCTGGGGCTGGCAAAGATTGGCCGGATGCTGCTTGGCGACGGCGCCGTCGACGGCGTTCGTCTGCTGTCCCCCGCTTCGGTCAAGACGCTGATGACGCCCGTCTGGCAGGCGAGTGGCCGATCGCAGGACGATGATTATCAGGGCATGATGCGTTGCTATGGCCCGGGGCTTCACTGCCTGACCGGCGGGCATGATTCACCGGTTCCGGGTGCGCGCTGGTGGGGGCATCTCGGCGAAGCCTATGGCCTGCTTGCCGGGCTATGGGTCGATCGCGACGGGGAACGGGTGCTAGTCTATGCCTTGACCGGAACGCGCGACGATCCGTTCAAACCAGCGCATGTCTCGGCCTTTTCGGCGGTCGAGGAAAAAATTTTGC
>JAAFIT010000347.1 GCA_013298745.1 Sphingomonadales bacterium | reverse complement strand
ATCCCGCTCGCCGGCAAGACCAGCATTGCCGATTACATGGTCATCGCCAGCGGCAAGTCCGGCCGCCAGGTCGCATCGATGGCGATGAAGATCGCCGACAGGTGCAAGCAGGAATTCGGCCGCCCAGCGCGCGTTCAGGGCCTGCCGACCGCCGATTGGGTGCTGATCGATGCCGGCGATGTCATCGTCCATCTGTTCCGCCCGGAAGTCCGCGCCTTCTACAATCTTGAAAAAATGTGGGCCTTTGGCGAGGACGCCAACCCCGGCGAGCCGCGCATGGGCGTGCTGGCGCGGCCGTAGTCGGACTGCGGGGCCGGCACCGCGACCAACAAATGAAACTCACCATTGTCGCGCGCGGGCGGATTGGTTCCAGCCCCGAGTCCGAGCTCGTCGAGCGTTATTGCGCACGGCTGAAGGGCGTACTGTCCGTCGTCGAAATCGGCGAAACCGCGCCATGGCCGCGTTTTGCCGGCGGCCGCACCGTGGTGCTTGACGAAACAGGCACCGATCTCGCCTCCACCGCCCTCGCTGATCGGCTGCGGGGCTGGCAGGATGGCGGCACCCGCGAAGTGCGTTTCCTGATCGGCGCTGCGGATGGCCATGACGCCGCCACCCGCGCCGGCGCCGATCTATTGTTGGGCTTTGGCCGCGCCACCTGGCCGCACATGATGGTGAGGGCGATGCTCGCGGAGCAGCTTTACCGGGCCACGACGATCATCGCCGGGCATCCCTACCACCGGGGCTAGAGCCAACCCCGCCAGCGGAAGAACACATAGGGCAGGATCGCCGAGGCGATCATCAGCCCGAGTGCCCAAGGGTAACCCAGTTGCCATTGCAGTTCCGGCATCTTTTCGAAATTCATACCATAAATGCCGGCAATCAGCGTTGGCGGCATGAAGACGATGGCGCCGACCGAAAAGATCTTCAGCACGGCATTCTGTTCGATCGAGATCAGCCCCAGCGCCGCATCGAGCAAAAAGGTCATGTTGCTCGCCATGTAAGTGGCGTGATCGGTGAGCGAGGCGATATCGCGGGTCAGCGACTTGATGTGCGGCCCGAGATTGGCATCACGCGGCGCCGCATAGGCGAGATAGCCGAGCGCGCGCGACAGGCTGACCGCCGAATCGCGCGCTTTCGACAGCGCGTCCTGCGCCGAGCCCAGCCGTACCAGCAGCGATTGCAGTGCCAGGTTGGACAGGCGCTGGCTGACACCCGACTGCCGCGCCCGCTTGAACGCCTGGCGGGAAATGGCATCAACCTCGCGACCGATATGCTCGATGCTGTCCGCCAGCCGATCGACCACGGCATCGAGGAGATGTACCACCGCCATCGCCGGCGTCTCGCACAGGACCGGGGTGCGCTCGGCGTGGCCGGCAAAGCGATCGAACGACATCACCTCGGCATAGCGCACCGTGATCAGATGCTTTGGCGTCAGGATGAACGACACCGCATGGCTTTCCGCCGCCTCGCGCATGATGCCAGTGGCGAGCGTCGCGGTCATGTAGATGGCGCCATCCTCGGTATAAAGCCGGCTCGACGTTTCGATCTCGTCCATTTCATCGGGGGTCGGCACCATGATGCCGGTGATGGCTTCGATGAACAGCTCCTCCTCCCTGGTCGGGCTGAGCATGTCGATCCACATCACGCCATCGGGCAGTACCCCGCTGGCGGCATCGAGCTCGATGAGCGGTGTCGGGTGATCGGGCAGAAAAACACGCAGCATCGCAGGGGCAATCTCCAGCTCGTAGAAGCGGGTGTAGAGCGCATTGCGGCGCGAATCGACAAAATCCGCCACTGCGCCATCATCGCCTGTAACCAAAGCCGCGTGGCTGGCGTATTCAGCCTTGAGCAACCACCGCGGAGCCAGAGTGACGCCATGACCGCCGCCGACGGCACCCTGCCTCCCGCAACCGCGCCGTACCTGTTCCACCGTCACGCGCTGGCGGTGCGGGTGACGCACTGGATCAACGCGCTTGCCATTTTCTTCCTGCTGATGACCGGGCTCAACATCTTCAACGCGCATCCGATGCTGTATTGGGGGCAATATGGCGCCAATGCCGCCGAAGGGATGGACCCGGCGTGGCTCGCCATCGGCAGCACCGCCGGTGCCGATCCGCGCGGCTATGTTCGCATCGGCGATGTCACGATCACCACCACCGGCGTGCTCGGTCGCTCCGCGTCAAAGGCCGGGCCGCCGCAGGCCATCGCCTATCCGCACTGGGCGACCTTCCCGAGCTATCGCGACCTCGCGACGGCGCGCAACTTCCATTTCTTCTTCGCCTGGGTGCTGCTCATCAACGGGCTGATCTATCTCACCTACAGCCTGTTTAGCGGCCATATCCGCCGCGATCTGCTGCCCAAGGCCGCTGAGCTGACGTCGGCCAACATCGGGCACGACATCGCCCAGCACGCAAAGCTGAAATTCCCCAAGGGCGAGGACGCCAAGCGCTATCACATCCTGCAAAAGCTCGCCTATGGCGGGGTGATCTTCGTCCTCATTCCCGGCGTAATCTTTACCGGGCTCGGCATGTCGCCGGGGATGAACGCCGCCTGGCCGTTGATCCTCGATACCGCCGGCGGCCGGGCGTCGGCACGGTCGCTGCACTGGGTCTTTGCCAATCTCATCCTGCTGTTCATCATCGTCCATCTGCTCATGGTGATGCTGGCGGGGCCGTGGAACGAAATCCGGTCGATGATCACCGGCAAGTTCCGCGTTGATCCGGAGCGCGCCGCATGAGCCTCATTCTCCCGCATCTGTCACGTCGGGGTCTGTTCGGCCTCGGTGGCGGCCTGCTGCTCGCCGGCTGTGATGATCTCGCCCGTACCGAAAAGCTGACGCGCATCGTCAAATCCGCCGAGGATGCCTCCCGTGGTTTCCAGCGCTTTGCCGGCCGCGACGCGCTGGCGCAGGAGTTCAGCCGCGCCGACCTGTCACCGCATTTCAAGGTCAACGGCACGCAAGAGCCGGTGGAGGCCGCGTATCAGGCGCACAAGGCGGAGAATTTCGCCAATTGGCGACTCGCGATCACCGGCCTCGTCAACAATCCCATGTCGCTCAGCCTTGCTCAACTCACCGCGATGCCGGCGCGCACCCAGATCACGCGGCATGATTGCGTCGAAGGCTGGAGCGCCATCGGCGAATGGACCGGACCGCAACTGGCGACGCTGTTGAAGGCCGCCAACATGAAGACCAACGCCCGCTATGTGGTGTTCAAATGCGCCGATAATTACGGCGGCGAAGCCTCCAAGGGCGGCGCGCAATCCTCGTCGCTCTATTACGAGAGCATCGACCTCATCGACGCCTTCCACCCCCAGACCATCCTCGCCACCCGCATGAACGGCGCACCGCTATCGGTCGGCCACGGTGCCCCGGTGCGGCTGCGTGTCGAGCGGCAACTCGGCTACAAACAGGCCAAATATGTCATGGGCCTCGACATCGTCGACAGCCTCGCCGGCTATGGCCGCGGCAAGGGCGGCTATTGGGAAGACCGCGGCTATGAATGGTATGCGGGCATCTAATCACCGCCCC
>JAAFIT010000346.1:993-3530 GCA_013298745.1 Sphingomonadales bacterium | reverse complement strand
TGAGACGGCGGTTGTGCATGGTGTGAAGATCATCGGCCACAAGAACGCGGCGGGCCGGCTCGCTGCTGATGCGTCGGCGCTTTATGCGCGCAACCTGTTCAACCTGATCAACGCCTTTTGGGACAAGGACGGCAAGACCGCCGCCTGGAAGGCCGACGACGAGATCGTCAAGGGCATCAAGCTGACCGAGGGCGGCGCTGTCGTCCATGAACGTCTCGTCGCTTAAGGAGCAACGGCCATGGAATTCGTCTCCGAACTCTCGATTTTCGTCCTCGCCTGCTTTGTCGGCTATTATGTCGTCTGGTCGGTCACGCCGGCGCTGCACACGCCGTTGATGGCGGTGACCAACGCGATCTCCTCGGTCATCATCGTCGGGGCGCTGATCGCCTCGTCGGCGGCGGCCGGTGGCTCGGATGTGTCGAAATGGCTCGGCCTCATCGCCGTGGTGCTCGCCAGCATCAACATCTTCGGCGGCTTTGCGGTGACGCGCCGGATGCTCGCGATGTACAAGAAAAAAGACAAAAAACCTGCGGCGGCGAAGTAAGCAGGGATAGGGGCAAAGACCATGGAACACGCCATTGCCGCCACGCCCGTATGGGCTGAATTCGCCTATCTGCTCGCCGGGGTGTTGTTCATCCTGGCGCTGCGCGGGCTGTCGTCACCGGAATCGAGCCAGGCGGGCAACCGCAACGGCATCATCGGCATGTTCATTGCCGTGGCGACGACACTGATCACCCACACCAATGGCCTGCCGTTCATCGTCGGCGCCATCATCATTGGTGGCGGGATCGGCTGGTATATCGCCCAGAACATCAAGATGACGGCGATGCCCGAACTCGTCGCCGGCTTTCACAGCCTCGTCGGCCTTGCCGCGGTGCTGGTGGGCGCCTCGGCGTTCCTAAACCCTGAAGCCTTTGGCATCGTCGATAGCGTCACCGGCCTCATCAAGCCGGTCAGCCGCATCGAACTTGGCCTTGGCGTTGCCATCGGTGCCATCACCTTCTCGGGCTCGATCATCGCGTTCCTGAAGCTGTCGGGGAGGATGAGCGGCAACCCCATCCTGCTGCCGGGCCGTCATATCATCAACATCGGCATCCTTGCCGGCATCCTCGGCCTCGTCGGCTATTTCGTCACCGATCAGGCGGTATGGATCTTCTGGTCGGTGATGGTGCTCAGCTTCGTCATCGGCTTCCTGCTAATCGTGCCGATCGGCGGCGCCGACATGCCGGTCGTCATCTCGATGCTCAACAGCTATTCGGGCTGGGCTGCGGCGGCGATGGGCTTCACGCTGCACAATAGCGCGATGATCATCACCGGGGCGCTGGTCGGCTCGTCGGGCGCCATTCTGTCGTACATCATGTGCAAGGCGATGAACCGCAGCTTCATCAGCGTCATCGCCGGCGGCTTTGGCGATGCCGGTGGCGCCACGGCGGCCGCTGGTGGCGGGCCCGCCAAGGCCTACAAGGCCGGTTCGGCCGAAGACGCGGCCTTCATCATGCAGAACGCCGAAAGTGTCATCATCGTGCCGGGCTACGGCATGGCGGTCAGCCAGGCACAGCACGCGCTGCGCGAAATGGGCGATCTGCTGAAGAAGGAAGGCGTCAGCGTCAAATACGCCATTCACCCGGTGGCCGGTCGTATGCCCGGCCACATGAACGTGCTGCTCGCCGAAGCCAATGTGCCCTATGATGAAGTCTTCGAGCTTGAAGACATCAACAACGACTTCTCGCAGTGCGATGTCGCCTTTGTCATCGGCGCCAACGACGTCACCAACCCGCTGGCCAAGACCGACAAGACCAGCCCGATCTACGGGATGCCGGTCCTCGACGTCGAAAAGGCCAAGACTGTGCTGTTCGTCAAGCGCTCGATGGGCGGCGTCGGCTATGCCGGTGTCGACAATCCGGTGTTCTATATGGACAACACCATGATGCTGCTCGCTGATGCGAAGAAGATGGTGGAAACCATCGTCAAGAATCTGGGGCACTAGCGCAGCGCCGCGAGCGCGCAGCCAAGCTGCGCGCCGACAGGCGCAAGCGCGGTCAGCGGGACGGCGCGAGCGAAGCGCGCCGAACCCGTCTGACGTCAGCCGCGGCTTTGCCGCGGCGCTTAGGGACGCACACTGATGCAAACGCCCGCTGACGTTCTGATGTTCTGGTTTGAGCAACTGACCCCCTCGCAATGGTACGCGGCGTTGGATGACGTCGACGCGCTAATCGCGGAGCGCTTCACCGCCCTGCACGCCGCAACAGCACAATGCGAATTGTTCGATTGGCGAACTTCCCCCGAAGGTCGGCTCGCCGAAATCATCGTGCTCGATCAGTTCTCGCGCAACATTCACCGCGGCACGGCAGCGGCCTTTGCGCAAGACGCGCTGGCGCTGGCACTGGCACAGGAGGCGGTCGCGGCGGGCGCTGATAGGGCGCTGGAACCTGCAAAACGCGCCTTTCTCTATCTGCCCTACATGCACAGCGAGTCCGCGGCGATCCACGACGTCGCGCTGCGCTTGTTCGATGCGCCTGGCCTCGAGAAGAATCTCG
>JAAFIT010000346.1:0-983 GCA_013298745.1 Sphingomonadales bacterium | reverse complement strand
TCGATTTCGAGCACAAGCACAAGGCGATCATCGACCGTTTCGGGCGCTATCCGCACCGCAATGCCGTCCTGGGTCGGGAGTCGACGCCCGATGAACTGGCGTTTCTTGCGACGCCTGGGTCGTCATTTTGATATTGGTTGCAGCCGCCTGCGACCTCAAGGGACAGCAGCATGTTGAAGAACGGCGCCTTGGCTCTCGCGTTATCGCTGGCTGCTGTCGGCAACGCGGCCGAACCGGCCTTGCCGACGGCGCTTGATGCCGGTTGGAAAGGGGAAAAGGTCTGTGCGTTGCTGTTCGAGAACGCCACCATGCGCACGGCGCGTTGCACCTTTCCGCCAGGTGCTGGCCATGAACGGCACTTTCACCCCGCCCATTGGGGCTTTATCCTGCAAGGTGCCACGATGCGCATCACCACAGCCGATGGCACCGTCGACCGTGATCTGAAGGCCGGCAACAGTTGGTGGAGCGATGGCATTGCCTGGCACGAGGCCGTCAACATCGGCGCGACGACCGGCGTTTATCTGATCGTCGAACCCAAGCGCTGACGGTCATGCCGCCGGCTTGTCGCTCCACAATTGTGGGAATCGCGCCTTCAGCCCCTCGACCTTGGGGATATCGTTGTAAGCGATATAGGGCTGGGTCGGGTTCGCCCGCAGGTAATTCTGGTGATAGCCCTCGGCCGGGTAAAAGGGCTTGCCCGGCTCCAGCGTGGTGACGATCTTGCCCGGCCAGGTTTTGGCGGCGGTCAGTTGCGCGATATAGGCCTGTGCCAGTTTGGCCTGCTCCGTCGTCTGCGGGAAGATGGCGCTGCGATACTGGCTGCCGGTGTCGGGGCCCTGGCGGTTCAACTGGGTCGGATCATGCGCCACCGAGAACAGCACGCGCAGCAGCGTGCCATAGCTGACCTTGGCGGGGTCGTATTTGATTTCCACCGCCTCGGCATGGCCGGTGAGGCCGGTGCCGACGACGTCATAGATCGCTGC
>JAAFIT010000345.1 GCA_013298745.1 Sphingomonadales bacterium | reverse complement strand
GCGCTCCTCGACCTTATCGGCCATCAGTGTGTTGCGGATCCACGGACCCACCGAGACGTGATCGATATCGAGCAGCTCGATCGACGACTGGCCCGACTTGTCGATCTTGTCGAGGTTCTCGGCGGTCAGTTCGTCACCGGCTTCGATGTAGATTTCGCCGGTTTGCTCGTTGATCAGGTCGAACGCCGAATAACGGCCGAAGATTTCTTCGGTCGGGATCAGCAGCGTCTTCAGGCCGTCGGTCACCGCCTTGCGGGCGATGCGCGGCGTGATCTTGGTGCCGAGCGGGAACACGACTTCGCCGGTTTCACCGTTGACGATGTCGAACGTCGGCTTCTGGCCGCGCCAGTTGGCTTCGACGAACGGCACCACCCAGCCAGCTTCGCCCTGCGAGCCATGGCCGCGCACCCAGGTGACGCGGTTGTAGAAGGCGTTGAGGATTTCTTCCGAATTCCAGTTGAGCGCATAGAGCAGCGTCGTCACTGGCAACTTGCGCTTGCGGTCGATACGGACGTTGACGATGTCCTTGGCATCGAATTCGAAATCGAGCCACGAGCCGCGATAGGGGATGACGCGGGCGGCAAACAGATACTTGCCCGAGGCATGGGTCTTGCCGCGATCATGATCGAAGAAGACGCCCGGCGAGCGGTGCATCTGGCTGACGATAACGCGCTCGGTGCCGTTGATGATGAAGGTGCCGTTGTGCGTCATGAGCGGCATGTCGCCCATGTAAACGTCCTGCTCCTTGATATCGAGCACCGAGCGGGTTTCGGTATCGGCGTCGACTTCGAAGACGATGAGGCGCAGCGTCACGCGCATCGGCGCCGCATAGGTCATGCCGCGCTGGCGGCACTCATCCGTGTCGTATTTCGGCTCTTCGAGTTCGTAATGGACGAAATCAAGCTCGGCGGTGCCGGCGAAATCGCGGATCGGGAACACCGAACGCAGGGTCTTTTCGAGGCCCGAGACATAACCATCGGCCGGGCGCGAGCGCAGGAAATGCTCGTATGATTCGCGCTGCACTTCGATGAGGTTGGGCATCTGCACCACCTCGCCGATCTTGCCGAAATCCTTGCGGATGCGGCGGCGCGCATTGAAGATATGGGGCTGCTTCATCTGGGTGGCCATGGTCGGTCAGTCGCCTCTCAAAATCGCGTCGCGCCAATGGGTTAGGTCCATTGACAACAAAAACCGCACGGCTTTCAGACTGGGTCTGAACACCGCACGGGCCTTGGGCGTTGGAACCTGCCTGCCCCCAAATTCGTCGCGCTTCGGTCGCACCAGATCCGAACCGTGTCCCGGGGACGGGAGGACGGTGACCCTGAGGCCACCGGGAATGTCGTGTACGCCATATAGGGAGAGTGTTGGATTTGGGGAAGAGGGATTCGGCCCCCAGAGTCGCACCGATGTCGCAGAGCGGAACCATTTCGCCTGCCAAGTGCTTGTTGCTGCAGATCGAGCGTTAGCGCGATCCGTCTCATGTTGCGTCGCGTTTTAGGAAATCCCCCCATGCATATCGCCATTGCAGCGAGCGCCGCGGCGCTTGCCTTCGCCACCGCTGCCGTCGCTCAGGACGTCCCAACGATGGCGTCGTCTCCCATCGTCAACACGCCGGCCACATCGCCCGATGGCTCAAAGCCCTTCGGCTTCGAACCCTATTTCGGCGTTCTCGGCGGCTATCACAGTTTCGATCGCAAGCCCGGTTTCACTGGCCCCAATGGCGAACGCTTCGATGGCGCGCTCATTGAAGGCGTGCTCGGCGCCAATCTGCCGCTCGGCCCGGTCTTCGTCGGCGTCGAAGGCCATGGCACCAAGGGCTTTGGTGACATTGACTGGGAATATGGCGTCCGCGGCCGCGCCGGTGCCCGCATCGGTGAATCGGGCCTGCTTTATGGCAGCGTCGGCTACAGCTGGATCGAAGCCCGCAGCAATCGCGGCTTCGCCGATCGCAAGGGCTGGGTCTATGGCCTCGGCGTCGAAATCGGCCCGCGCGACATCGGCCTCGGCGGCGTTACCGGCAAATCCGGCGTGCGCTTCCGTCTGTCGGCCGAAACCTATGACGGCAAGAGCATCCGCCCGATGGCCGGCGTGATCTTCCACTTCTAGCCAATCACATTCGACGGCAAGGGGCGCCTCCGGCACGGAGGCGCCCTTTTTTGCGTCAGCGCGGCCGGCCTTCGGTGCCGAGGCCGGCCGTGATGAACACGACCGTCGCCGTACCGACGATATCGGCGGTGTGCCAGCAGCCCCGCGGATTGATGGCGTAATCGCCGGGACCGAGCGTTACGGTTGCCTCGCTGCCATCGGCGAACTGCTGGTGCAGCGTGATCGCGCCGGTGATGCACAGCACGACTTCCTCGCCATGCGGGTGCATTTCCCAACTGTCCCAGCTTTCGGTGAAGGTGAATTGGCTGACTAGCCGACCGTCGACGCCCTCGGCATCGTGGCGCGCGCCATAGCCTTCGTACCAGGAGCCGTCGGTGAAGCCGGGCTGCGCGATCGCCTTGGCGCCGGGGCCGAGATGGACAAAGTGTTGGGCGAGATTGGGCATGGGCGGGAGTCTGCCGTGCGGGCAGGGTAAAGAAAAGGGGCGGTCTCGGGTGAGACCGCCCCTTTCTATTGCGAAGCGCCGCGGCAAAGCCGCGGCTAGCGTCAGACCGGTTCGGCGGGGGAAGACCCCGCCGCCCGGCTGGCCGGCCGTTCGCCGAGTCCGGCTGCTTCACGCGATTGCTAAGCAATCAGGTTGCAGCAGCCAGCCGGCTCACTTGAGCTCAACAGTCGCGCCGGCTTCTTCCAGCTGCTTCTTGAACTTTTCAGCGTCAGCCTTCGACACGCCTTCCTTGATCGCCTTCGGCGCCGATTCAACCAGCGTCTTGGCTTCGGTCAGGCCGAGACCGGTGATGGCGCGGACTTCCTTGATGACGTTGATCTTCTTGCCGCCGTCGCCGGTGAGGACGACGTCGAATTCGGTCTTCTCTTCAGCGGCAGGAGCAGCAGCGCCACCACCAGCGGCCGGGCCGGCAACGGCGACGGCAGCGGCGGCCGAAACGCCCCACTTTTCTTCGAGCATCTTGGCCAGGTCAGCGGCTTCGAGGACGGTCAGTGCCGACAGCTGGTCGACGATTGCATTGAGGTCAGCCATGTGAATTCTCCAGTTTTCAAAGTCTTGTGACGGCCGAAAATCGGCCAGTTCGGGTTACGCAGCGTCCTTGGTGGCATAGGCACCGAACACCCGGGCCAGCTTGCCGGCGGGCGCATTGGCCAACTGGGCGAGCTTGGTAGCGGGGGCGTTGACGAGGCCGATGATCTTGGCACGCAGTTCGTCGAGCGACGGCAGTTCCGCGAGCGCCTTGACACCGTTGATGTCGAGGACAGTCGACCCCATCGCACCGCCGACGATCTCGAACTTGTCGGTCGTCTTGGCGAATTCGACGGCCACCTTGGCAGCGGCAACCGGATCGGTTGACGTGGCAAAGGCGGTCGGGCCGGTCAGCAAATCGCCGATCGGCTGGTAGGGCGTGCCTTCGAGGGCGATGCGCGCAAGGCGATTCT
>JAAFIT010000344.1 GCA_013298745.1 Sphingomonadales bacterium | reverse complement strand
CGGCGCGTATCTGGGGCGGCGGCCCGAAACCCTATCAGTAGCCGGATTGGCGCGCGCCCGAGCTTAGCGACATAACTGCACCATGCGTGCTCTTGTCTGCCATCACCTGTCCCCCGATCGCTCCGGCCTGCAACTCGAAACGGACTGGCCCGAGCCACCCGCGCCGCGCGCCGGTGAGGTGACCGTTGCCATCACTCGCGCCGCGCTGAATTTTCCTGATCTGTTGATGCTATCGGGCGGGTACCAGTTCCGCCCCGAACTGCCGTTCATTCCGGGCACTGAAGGCGCCGGAATGGTGATTGCCGTCGGGGCAGGGGCCGAAGCGCTTCTCGGTCAGCGCGTCATTATCGGCGCGCGCAGCGGCAGTTTTGCCGATCGAATCACGCTGCCGGCCTCAAGCGTACGTCCGGTGCCTGCAGGCCTTGACGATGCCGAAGCAGCGGCCTTCACCGTTGGTGCGCTGACTGCCTGGGTCGGGCTGATGACTCGCGGCCGGCTGACGAAAGGGGAACGAGTGTTGGTGACCGGTGCTGGTGGCGGCATGGGCCTCGCCGCCGTTGCACTCGCCGCCCATGAAGGTGCCGAAGTGGTCGCTGTCGCCTCTTCCGAGCAGCGGCTGGCAACCGCGAAGGCGGCGGGCGCCCATCATGGAGTCAGCGTCGATCGCAGCGACCCGGCTATCGATCTGCGCGATATCGATGTCGTCTTCGATCCAGTCGGGGGCGCACTCGGCCTCGCCGCGTTGAAGACCCTGCGGCGCGGCGGGCGTCACCTCATCATCGGCTTTGTCGGCGGCGTGCCCGCCATGCCGCTCAACCGCGCTCTGTTGAAGGAAATCGAGGTCATGGGCGTCCGTGCCGGCGAATATGCCCGGCAGGACCCGGCGGCCGGCCGTCGCCACATCGCCGCCATCGACGAACGCGCCGGCGCGTTACGTCCGCATATCGGCGCAGTGGTGCCGCTGGAACAGGCGGCGAACCTCTTCGACCAAATGGCCGAAGGGACGCTGGTTGGTAAGGCTGTCGTGGCCATTGGATGACGATAGGGGTCTGGGGCCATTGGCCCCAGCCACCGGAGGCAATCTAAACCTCGAACCCCGTCGCCAGAAACCGCTCGGCTAGCGCCGCGTGCATCGCCGCACCGCGCGCCATCACAGCCTCGTCAATGGTCATATGGTTGCTGTGGAGGCCGCAGCAACTCCGCCAATCGCTGCCTTCTTCTGACGCGCCCAGGAAGAACATCGCGCCGGGCACCTTTTCGAGCACATAGGCAAAATCTTCGGCACCCATGATCGGGTTGGCCATCGTCGCCCAGGCGCCTTCGCCAAAGGTCGCCGTCGCCACCGCCTCGCCGAGCGCAGCGGCGCGGGCATCGCACACCGTCACTGGGAAGCCCTGTTCGAAACTCACCACCGCGCTCGCGCCATGCGCCGCCGCGATACCCTCGATCAGCCGCTTCAACCCGACTTGCACTGCTGCGCGCTGGCGCGCCGACAGCGTCCGGATTGTCCCGAACAGCGTCGCGGTTTCTGGAATGATATTGTCGGTCGTCCCCGCGGTGATCTGGCCGATCGTCACCACCGCCGGATCGAACACGGATACCTGCCGCGTCACGAAAGACTGGATCGCCAGCACGATCTCGCACGCCACCGGCACCGGATCGAGCGCGTCGTGCGGCATCGAGGCATGGCCACCGCGCCCCTTGATCGTGACGCGCAGCTTGTCGGCCGAGGCGAGCAACGGCCCGGCGCGGCCACCGAACACGCCATGCGGCGCATTGGGCAGAACGTGCAGCGCAAAGGCCGCGTCCGGCAGAGGATCAATCACGCCGTCGTCGAGCATGAAGCGCGCGCCGTGATGGCCTTCCTCACCGGGCTGAAACATGAACTGCACCGTGCCGGCCAGCCGGCCTCGCGCCGCGCACAACAGCCGCGCGGCGCCGACCAGCATCGCGACATGGCTGTCATGCCCACAGGCGTGCATGGCGCCCGGTGTCGCCGAAGAGAATTCCAGCCCGGTATCCTCGGTCAACGGCAGGGCATCGGTGTCGCCGCGCAGCAGCACGGTGCGGCCATTGCCCGATCCTTGCAAAGTCGCCACCAGCCCGGTCGTCGATGGCCCTTCGCGCCACACCAACGGCAGGCCGTCGAGCGCCGCTTGCACCTTGGCTGCGGTCAACGGATTGTGCAGGCCGATTTCGGGCGCCAGGTGGATGGCGCGGCGCAGCGCCACCATATCGGGGAGTAGTGCGGTGGCGGCATGGTTCCAGTCGGTCTTCATGGCAAAAGCCTATGCCGCACCCGCCGTCATCGCAATGCCCGCTTGCGCCAGCGACGCGAAGGCGACACGGAAGACCGATGCAAGCAACAAACTATGACGCGATCATCCTCGGCGGCGGCGGCGCCGGACTGATGTGCGCCCTCACAGCCGGCCAGGCCGGCAAGCGCGTGCTGGTCATCGATCACGCCGATGAAGTGGGCAAGAAGATCCTGATTTCCGGTGGCGGCCGCTGCAATTTCACCAATGTCGGCGCCGTGCCCGAACGCTATATCTCGGCCAATCCGCACTTCGCCAAATCGGCGCTGCGCCGCTACACACCGGCCGATTTCATCGCGCTCGTCGAAAAGCACGGCATTGCTTACCATGAAAAGACACTGGGGCAGTTGTTCTGCGATGGCAGCGCCCGCCAGATCGTCGCGATGCTGATCGATGAATGTCAGGCTGGCGGTGTGACGATCAGCCTCGGCCACAGCGTAACCAGCGTCGATCACGCCGATGGCCAGTATCGCGTCGCCTATGGCGACCGCACTGCCACCGCGCCGGCGCTCGTCATCGCCACCGGCGGCCCGTCGATCCCCAAGATGGGCGCAACCGACTATGCCTATGGCCTCGCTCGCCGCTTCGGCCTCAGCATCGTCGAGCCGCGCCCGGCGCTGGTGCCGCTAACGCTTGCCGGCGATGACATGCTGTTCCGCGACATTTCCGGCGTCGCCACGGATGTCGTCGCCCGCTGCGGCAAAACGAAGTTCCGCGAGGCGGCGCTGTTCACCCATCGCGGTCTGTCCGGCCCGGCGATCCTGCAGATCAGCAGCTATTGGCGCCACGGCCAGCCCATCGCGATCAACTTCCTGCCTGATGCCGAGCCCGGTTGGCTGCTCGCAGCCAAACGCGCCCGGCCGCGGACGTTCCTGCGAAATCAGTTGGCGTCGATGCTGCCGACCGCGCTCGCCGACGCGCTGTGGCAGCGCATCGGGCTTTATGGCGATCTCAACAGCCTGTCCGACGCGCGCCTGGGCGATGTCGAGCGCCTGCTCGCCGATTGGCAATTCCTGCCCAATGGCAGCGAAGGTTTCGCCAAGGCCGAAGTCACGGTGGGCGGCATCTCCACCGATGGACTGTCGTCGCAAACGATGGAAGCCCGCAAGGTTCCGGGCCTCTACGCCATCGGCGAGGCGGTCGACGTCACCGGCTGGCTCGGCGGATACAACTTCCAATGGGCCTGGGCGAGCGGCTGGGCGGCAGGGATGGCGATTGCAGCGCGTTAAGGGGCGGTCTGCGG
>JAAFIT010000343.1:3063-3567 GCA_013298745.1 Sphingomonadales bacterium | reverse complement strand
CGTCGACGAACATCTGGGCCAGCATCATTTCGCCGCGATGGAGCTGCTGCTCGCGGCACGCAACGATCCGGGATTGTCGTTGGCGATCCGCCCACATTTTCTGGCCAGCGAGATGGTGATCGATGATTGGTGGAACGAGTATCTGGCGCTGTCGCGCTGGCCGCGCGGCAGACTGGTCGCATACCGTCATGTTATCGTTGCCTGCTTGCGCGGGCTTGCCCTTGACCATCTCCTGCAGGGAGATGCCGAGGCCCATGACGAGGCGCTCCGGCTTTTCCGGGAAATATTTACCAGCTTCGCGCGTGAGCATGGCTGAGCCATGGACGCGCTGCGTTTCGCGCTCCTGATACTGGCGGTGATGCTGGGCGCCCGTGCCTCTGCCGAGCGACCTGTGCTGTCGATCGAAACGGGTTCGGTGGTTGGCACTGTGGAACGGGAAACAGCCATCTTTCGTGGCCTTCCCTATGCCGCGCCACCGGTTGGCGCCCGCCGCTGGCGAATGCC
>JAAFIT010000343.1:0-3015 GCA_013298745.1 Sphingomonadales bacterium | reverse complement strand
GGAGTCGGCCGCGAGGTCCAGAGCGAGGACTGCCTGACTCTCAACATCTGGACGCCTGTGCGTGCAACTGGCAGGCAATCGCTGCCGGTGATGGTCTGGCTGCATGGCGGCGGTTATGTCAACGGCTCGGCATCGGCGGCCATCTATGACGGCTCGGCGCTGGCGGCTCGGGGCGTGGTCGTGGTCACCGTTAATTATCGGCTCGGCCGGCTCGGCTTCTTTGCCCATCCTGAACTGCCGACCGGCGGCAATTTTGGTCTGGCCGACCAGATCGCGGCCTTGCAATGGGTGCAGCGCAATATCGCCAGCTTTGGCGGCGATCCGCGCCGGGTAACGCTGTTCGGTAACAGCGCCGGAGGTGAATCGGTGCTGTTTCTGATGGCGTCGCCACAGACACATGGCTTGTTCAGCAAGGCAATCGTGCAGTCTGGTCTTGGTGGCCGCCAAATACCGACAGTTGCGCAAGCAGCGGCTGAAGGCAGCGCTTTCACCAGTTCGCTCGACACCGCACAGATCGAGAAACTGCGCGCGCTTCCGGCAGCAGTCATCATCGCGGCGGACAAGCCTTCTGTTTACCGCGGGTTTGGACCCATGATTGACGGCCGTATCATCAAGGAGTCGCTGCCTGATGCTTTTGCCGCCGGACGCGAGGCGCAAATCCCGTTAATCATCGGCTACAACAGCCTTGAAGTGCCGGCGGCGGCAATCGGCGGCGCGAAGCGGCTTGAGGCTCTGCTTGGCCTGTCGCCCGATCAGCTCCAACGCTGGGGTGCTGCTTATCCGTCCGCAGTGGCCTTTGAAGAAAATGTCGCGAGCGATGTCTTGTTCAGGGCGCCCGCCCTGCGCCTTGCGATGCTGCATGCCGGACATGGATCGGCAACATACGCCTATGAATTCGGCGCTGTTACCGCCGGCGCACCACCGGGGTTGCGCGGCGCGCCGCATGCATCCGAACGACCCTATGTTTTCGACACCCTTGATCGATCGAACTGGTCCGCCGACGATCGCGACAAGGCTGTCGCTGCCCAAATCGCAAGCCGCTGGACGACGTTTGCCCAACTGGGCAGCCAAACAGCATGGCCAGCTTTTGATCCCGCCGACCCCAAGATCCTGACCTTCACGCGTTACGGCGAAACGATCAGGACGCAACCTGATCCGGCGCTATGGGCGCTCTTCATCGAAGGCGGTCGCCAATGATGGTCGCCCGAGGTCCGACCGTTCGGATCCTTGGCGATGATCCGGTTGGCGAAGCCGCAGATGAGATCGCCTCGCGTATCACGCTGATGCCTGCAATGGTGATGACATTGCCGACCGGCCATACATTCTCTCCAATCTACGCTCGCTGGGGAAACCAAGTTGGAAACAATGTGCGCTTTCCAGACGTGCGCGGCATTCAGCTCGATGAATATCTCGATCTCGCCGAGAGCGATCCGCGGCGATTTGCCATGATCCTTGAAAGGGAGCTTTTTGCCCCAAGGGTCTTCGATCGCCGCAAAGCGCTGCTCATGGTTCCTCAGCAGGACGAAACCATGAACGCCGCTTTCGAACTTGAGCCGGCGATCGCGAGCATGGGCGGCCTCGATCTTGCGCTGCTCGGCCTCGGAATCAACGGCCATGTCGCCTTTAACGAACCTGGCAGCGCTGCGGACTCGATCTCGCGTCAGGTCAGTCTGGCGTCATCGTCCCGGGCACGTGCGGCGGCCGATTTCAACGACCGTTTGCCGCCAGCAAAGGCTTTTACCCTGGGCTTGGCGACATTATTGTCGGCGCGTTCGATCATTATTGTCGCGTTTGGTACCGCCAAGACAGATGCCGTCGCCGCCTGTATCGCCGGCGCCGTAGGGCCCGACTGTCCGGCCAGCTTTTTCCAGAACCATTCCGACGCGACAATATTGGTTGACCGGGCGGCTGCAGCCCGACTTGCTGATCTAGCAGGAGCCATCTGATGACGCGGGCTCATCAAAAGCGCATTCTGGCCTTTGGTGCCCATCCTGACGATGTCGAGATCTATTGCCTCGGAACCCTGCTCAGATTGCAGGCGGCCGGATGGACGATCAACTGGGTCGTGGCCAGTGACGGCGGTGCCGGCCTGACGCCAGGCACGACGACCGCCACCCGGGCGCAGGAAGCGCGCGCGGCGGGCGCCCTTGTCGGTGTCGACCCCATTCTTTTCGGATGGCCCGACGGCAGTATCGACGACGGCCCAACCCAGCGCGATCACACCAGGAAAGCAATCAAGGATTTCGCGCCCGATTTCATCATCACGCACGATCCCATGGACTACCATCCTGACCATCGCGCCCTTAGCAGGATCGTCGCAGCAGCCTGCCCTCTCGGCACAACGCTTGTCTATGCAGATACCATGCTCGGTGTCGGGTTTTTGCCAGAAGCGGCAGTCGACACCAGCGATACCCATAGCCAGAAATTGGCCTGCCTCAGCGCGCACAGCTCGCAGAATAGTATCGTTGCGGAGGAAGCAATCAATTTGTGGAGCAGGTTTCGCGGACTACAGCACTTCAAGAAATCAAATGTTTACGCTGAGGCCTTTCGGGCTTCGACACCATATGCCGCCAAAGGCTTGCACCGACTGGCCAATGAGCTCGACGGTGGCAGCGGACAATCTCGAAAAAGCAAGGCTCCTGTCGTCAATTAGAAAATAGAGGAAAGATGGCGGTGGCCGGGTTGCGCCCGACCATCCCGGCGGCGCTGAAACGCCAAAGGACCCGCCATGACATTCCGCCACAAGCGCAACGCGCCGCGCACCCGCGCCGAAACCGCATCGCCGGCACGCATGATCACCGATGCGATCATCGCGAAGCTCGAAGAGGGCACCAGCCCGTGGCGGCGGCCTTGGATGTCTGCAGCCAGTATCGAGCGCCCCTTGCGCGCCTGCGGCAAGCCCTATCGCGGCATCAACACGATCTGGCTCTGGCACGTCGCCGAACAGCGCGGGTTCACCATGCCGACCTGGATGACCTACCGCCAGGCCACCGAACTCGGCGGGCAAGTGCGGAA
>JAAFIT010000342.1 GCA_013298745.1 Sphingomonadales bacterium | reverse complement strand
GGCACCCTGGTTGTAGGAGCCATCCTGCATGCCGCCGAGATCGGACAGCGACTGACGCGTATCGGACATTAGTTGGCGGCCTTCTTGTCAGCAGTTTCGTTGGCAGAGAGCGTCGAGTTCTTGCGGTTCATCGCCGCGACATCGATCACTTCGGGGTTCTGGGCAGTGTGCGGATGCTCGGTGCCCTTGAAGACGCGCAGGTTGCGCATCTGGGCACGGCCGAGCGGACCACGGGGGACCATGCGCTCGACAGCCTTGATGAGGACGCGTTCCGGGAAACGGCCTTCGAGAATCTTGGCTGGCGAGGTTTCCTTGATGCCGCCCGGGTGACCGGTGTGGCGATAGTAAACCTTGTCGGTCGCCTTCTTGCCGGTGAAGCGCACCTTTTCGGCGTTGATGACGATGATGTTGTCACCGCAATCGACGTGCGGGGTGTAGCTCGCCTTGTGCTTGCCGCGCAGGCGGTTGGCAATCAACGATGCAAGGCGACCAACGACCAGCCCTTCGGCGTCGATGATCAGCCATTTCTTCTCGACCTCGGCGGGCTTGATCGAGGCGGTGGAACGGGTGAGCATGGGGCAATATCCAGCAAAAAAGCGAAACGGCCGGGGCACAACCCCAGCCGGATGACGGGCGTATCGCGGAAAGCGGGCTTTGCGTCAAGCTTTTCCGGGGTTTTTCTATGTGGTATTATAATACCGTTCAATCGCCAGCTAACCTGGCGATAGCGGTGTCGGCTGCGAGATAATGCCCTAGCCATTCGCGCAGCCGCGGCACCGCATCGGCATCGGCGATGAAATCGGCCATCGGCATCAGCGCCCAATCCTGGCCTTCATCGCCGAAGTGCACATTGGCGGCCTCATCCTCGGTCAGATACGCCGCAAAGAAATGCGAAATCGTGGTGCCATCCGCCAGCCGGTAGGCGCGATGATAATGCAGGCGCTCGACGGGCAGGGCGACGCCGAATTCCTCGAACAGTTCGCGGGTCACACATTCGGCCGGTGTCTCGCTGCCCTCGCGACCGCCGCCGGGAAGATCGAGCATGCCGGGAAACGGGATCTCCGCAATGTCGTCACGGGCATAGACCAGCAGCGCGTCACCAAGGATCGCAGCGATCTTGGCGCCACCGAAGGGCAGGCCGTCCCAGGTCATGAGGCGACGGCGTGCGCCTGCAAATGGCCGAGCAGGGTGGTTTCCAGCGCCTTGGCGTGTGTTGCCTCAAGTACGACATCCGGGGCAAAACCCGCCACCCGCGCTTCTTCCCACCGCGTCGCGCAGAGGCACCAGCGGTCACCGGGCTTGAGCCCCGGAAAGCCGTATTCGGGGCGCGGCGTGACCAGATCATTGCCCTGCGATGCGCTGAAAGCGAGGAATTCCGCCGTCACTTCGGCGCAGACGACATGGCGCCCCTGGTCATTGCCATCCGTGTTGCAACAGCCGTCGCGATGCCAGCCGGTCATCGGATCGGTCGAGCACACCGCCAATTCACCGCCAAGGACGTTGCGCGCGGTCATCGTTGCACCGACCAATGTGCGGCCCACACCGTCGCCGCCACCAGCAAGGCGCCGGTTGCCTGGTGCGCGACGCCGAGGGGAATCGCCACGCCGCTCAGCACCGTCGCCACGCCGAGCGCGAACTGCGCCAGCACCGCACCGCCCAGCGCCAGCGCCCGCACCCCGGCACCGGCGCGCCATAGCCGCAGCGCGATATAGAGCGCCGATGCAGCGACGACATAAGCGAGCGAGCGATGCAGGAAATGCACGGTGATCGGAGCATTGATAAGGTCACCCGCCGTCGTCACCAGCCCCTCCGGCACCAGTCGCCCGAACATCAATGGCCAAGTGTCGGACGCATAGCCGGCACGCATCCCGGCGACAAAAGCGCCCCAGATGATCTGCACGGCGAGCAGGATGGCGAAGGGGATGACCCAGCGGCTTGGCCGCTGTGCGGTGGGCGCTTCAGACTGAAGCAGATCGAGCGCCGTCCAGATGCAGCCGGCCATGATCGTCAGTGCGGTGAACAGATGCACCGCCAGCCGTTCATGCGCGACTTCGGTGCGGCCGACGAGGCCCGATGAGACCATCCACCAACCGATCGTCCCCTGCAACGCGCCGAGCATCAGCAGCGCCAGCAGGCGGGGCTTGTAACCTTCGGGGATCGCCCGCCGCGTCCAGAACCACAGCAGCGGCAGCGCATAGGCCAGCCCGATCAACCGACCCAGCAAGCGATGGACATATTCCCAGAAGAAGATTCCCTGGAACTCGGCCATGGTCATTCCGCGGTTCATCAACTGGTACTGCGACGAGGTTTTATAAGCTTCGAACTGCGCCACCCATTCAGCTTCGCCGATCGGCGGCAATGTGCCCGACACGACATCCCAGCGGGTGATCGAAAGCCCCGATTCGGTCAGCCGCGTGATGCCGCCGACAACGACCATCGCGAACACCAGCGCTGCCACGCCAAGCAGCCAGGCGGCAATCGCGCGCGGGCGGGCGACGGCGCGGGGCAGGGGAGCAGAGGCAGCAATCGTGGCCATGCCGTGCCTTTAGCGCCGGCGCCGGACCCCGCCAAGCGCGCGATGGTCGCGGGGATGGATCAAGCGCTGTTGTCGGGCCCCCATCCGAACACATCCTCCACGCCGACACCGAACACCCGCGCGATCCGAAACGCACTTTCGAGACTGGGGGAATAGCGGCCCTGCTCGATGGCGATGATGGTGTGGCGGGTCACGCCGATGGCCTCGCCGAGCGCTGCCTGGCTCATGTCGCCATGCGCCTCGCGCAGCGCACGGACGCGGTTGGTGATCGGCGGAGCCTTGGTCATTTGCCGGTCATGCCCCGCGCCGCAGCCGCACCGCCTGCAGCAGATACTGCGCGGTCTGCGCGACGATCAGGCTGACGAACGCCATGTGGAACAGCAGATTGCCATCGCGTTGCATCAGGAACCAGCCGAGCGAGACCAATATGCCAAAGGCCAGGACATCGCCGGCCTGCGACCCGGCGCGGTCGAGCACCAGGCGCTCGCGCTCATCGGCCGGCGCCTCGGCCTCGGTCGGCGTCATCACTGCCAACGTCACTTGCGCGACAACAGACGCGATGACGATGACGAAGACATAACGGATCAGCAGCCCCAACGGCGCCGGGGTTGCGCCAGCGCCAGCAGCAAGCGCAACCAAGGTGTTGAGATACCACAGGCCGGCGATCCCGCTGACGACCGCCATTACCCATGCCGATTTTTCGCGAAACGACATTTGCTGCTCCTGATGTCGAAAATCTTTAACATCATCTATCGAGCAGAATCTCCGATGTCAAAGATTTTTTACATCTATGCTGCGGCGCATTGCGCAGACCGTGAATCCTAGCCAGAGCGCAACGATGATGTGATAAAGGTGCCACCCAAGATCGGCGCCGAGCAGCGATGATTGGCGGATCAGCAGGACGTTAGGCAGCATCAGCCCGAAGCCGAGTGCCGATGCGACATCGCGGCGGCCCACGCCCTTGCCCCGCCAGAGCAGCACGATGCCCAAAACGAGCCCGGCGACAAAGCCGATGGCGCCGATCACGGGAAA
>JAAFIT010000341.1 GCA_013298745.1 Sphingomonadales bacterium | reverse complement strand
TTGTCCAGGAATGGGGGCGATGCGGGAACCAAGAACCAAGTCCATAGCAGCGCCGCGTAAGCGGGTACGGCTTGCACCCCAGGAGCGGCAATCGCTCATACTCGATAGCGCTGCCGAAATCATCGCTCGCGAGGGTGTGTCGGCCTTGTCGATGGATCGCATCGGCCGTGAGGCAGGGATCAGCAAATCATTGGTTTACAACTACTATCCCAACATGACTGACCTGCTTCGGCAATTGCTGCAGCGTGAGTGGCGGCGGCTACGTCGCCTACAGGCCGAAGCGGCGGATCGCGCTGAAACCATGGAAGGGCTGGTCCGCGCAGTCACCCATGTCTATCTCAAATATATTGACGAGCGCGGGATGCTGATCGAGCGCCTTCAGGCCGAGCCCTCGGTTTCTGCCATTCACGATCCCACAGAATTTGGCCGGGACACCGCGGTTGGCTATCTCGCCGAGATCGTCGCCGAACATTACGGATTGCCGCAGGATATCGCCAAGGCCGCCACCGATATCAGCTTCGGTCTTCCCGCCGCTGCAGGCGCTTATCTGCTCCAGCGCCGGCTCAGCCGCGATGTGCTTGAGGACCTGACCGTAACGATGATCCTTGGCACACTGAATGAACTGAAGCGGGAGCACATGGCCCGGCGTCAGCCAATACGTCGGGTTGGTCAGCCGAGTTGAAACCCGTCACGCGGCGGCTGCAAGCAGTTCTGGCGTGCGTTGCTTCGGTATTTCAGCGATGTCTCCCGGACCATCAGCAAGTCCAAACTCTGCTCGGACATCGGCCAATGGCTCACCGAGGCGATTTTCAAAGGCGATGAACTGCAGGCTGCGCGCCCTGCGACCGCGCGCCCAGCCATCGGCGATCGCATCCATGGCCGGCTTGATGAGCAGCGGATCGACCAGCGCCATGTGGCTCGTAGCTACCGCGATCCACATGGCTGCATAGGGATAATCCATCTGCGCCAGTTGGAATGCTTGCAGCGCCAGTTCGCCCAATGGCGATGCGGGGTAGCCCGTCAGTACATGGTGCAGATCGTGCGTCTGAAATCCGCGCAGAACCTTATAGGCCAACGCTGGCGGCAATCGGTCGATCTTGCCGCTGCGCGCCAACGCATCGTGCCGCGCGCGATAGCCTGCAGCCAGCTGTTCGACGAGATCATTGTCGACCATGAAGGCGCGGTAGGCATGGCCGAGGGTGCCGGGCGCAAAGTCGTCCAATGACGCCAGGCGAAAATCTGGCGCCAACCAGCCTGCACGCGCTAGCGGTCCGTGTTCCGGGTGATCCAGAATGGCGGTTTCATATTTGGCAATGGCATCGTCGGGTGCCGTTTCCCACCATTCGTTGAATAGCCAGTCGACCCCGTGCGAATAGAAATTGTCGACGCTCTTGAGAAACTTTTCGCCAAAACCGCGCTCGATTGATGACAGCATGCTTTCCTCCTCGCCAACGCGCTACTTCGCCAGACTGCCGCCATCGACCGGCACCAAGGCGCCGGTCATGAAACTTGCGGCGTCGCTGACCAGAAACGCCAGAACATCCGCAACCTCTTCGGGTGTTCCATAACGCCCCATCGGCGTGCCTTGGCTCAGCTGTGGCCGCACTGCCTCCGGATTGTCCGGCGACAACCGTCTTTCCAGTTGGAACATCATTTCAGTAGCGGTCGGGCTCGGACATACGGCGAGCACGCGGACGCCGTGCGGCGCGAGCGCAACGGCTGCCGATTTGGTCATGCCGTTCACGGCAAACTTGCTGGCAGTGTAGCCGAAAATGTTGCCGCCACCGCCGAAGCCCGAGACGGACGACGTATTGACGATAACGCCACGGCCGCGGCCCTTCATATGTGCGCCGACAAGCTTGATCCCGAGATACACGCCTTTGACATTGATCGCCATGATCCGGTCAAATTCGTCTTCAGGGTAATCGATGACATTGGCGATCGCCCCCGATATTCCGGCATTGTTGAACAGGATATCGATACCGGGGCCAAGCGTCAGCGCCACGTCGATAGCGCGCTGCCAATCGGCGGCGTGGATGACATCGCCGGCAAAGGGCGTCACCTCCCCCGCTGCTTTGGCATCGCTGAAGTCCGCGTCCGGACGATCGAATGCGAGAACCCGCACGCCGTCGGCGCAAAGCCTGCGGATAGCCGCGAGGCCGATACCCCGCGCCGCACCTGTGACGATGGCAACGCGACCAGTAAGTGAAGTATCAGCCATGCGTTTCGACCTTGGTTGAGGATTGGATGCTGGTGCCGAGCACGAAGTCTCGGATCAACGCTGCGCAGACCTCCGGCGCGTCGCGATGCGGGACATGGCCGGCGTCGGGAAGCCGGACGATACGACATGATCTGCAGACTCGAGCGATGGCATCGGGCATGGCTGGAACAAACACGCCGTCGCGTTCACCCCAGATTACCATCACCGGACATGCGATGGAAACGACGGGCGCGTTATCAACCTGGTCGGCCGGGGCCGCGGCGTCCACCTCTGGGACAATGAACGGCGCCGCCCTGTACCAGGCCAGCATCGCTTGCCAGGCACCGGGCTGTGTCCAGGCTTCACGATAGGCCGCCAGATCATCGGCGTTCACCAGGCCACGTTGCGCGGCGTCACCAAGAAAGCGGTCGATAAGCGCATCGACAGCGCCTTCGCGAAACATGGAGTCTGCCGCGTTCGATCGCAAACGGCTGACATACTGCGAAGCTGCTCGCTGCGCTGGATCCCGGTAGATCATGTCCTGCAGGACGCTCGCCGGCGGGGCATTCAGGGCGATGACCCCGGCTACGCGTAGTGGGCATCGCAGCGCCAGCTCAAACGCCAATACGCCACCCCAGTCATGCCCGCAGACATGAACCGTTTGCAGCCCTAATGCGTCCAGCAGGCCGATCAGATCATCGACCAGCACGTTGATCGCATAGTCGGCAATAGCGGTCGGCCTGCTGGTCAACCGATAGCCACGCTGGTCAGGCGCCAGCTGCCGGATTCCGGTGCCGAGACGCTCTGCCAATGGCCGCCAGCTTGCCGCATGGTCGGGAAAGCCGTGTAGCATCAGCAAAGGCGCACCGAAACCCCGTTCGAGCACCTGCATGTCGATGCCGTTCGACCTTATGCGGCGGGATTGGGCGATATCGACAGTTGGAGGGCTCACAATGTCGGCACCGCTTATGGCTGCCTGACGGGTTGGGTCGCTCGCTGCCGATAGGCAGTGCGAGCAGCGTCAACCGCGCGACCTTCGTCATCGGACATCATCGCCGCAATCGTCAGTGTTGCCTTCGGCCCGGGCTGCAACACCTCGAAAATATTGCCGTCTGGGTCACGTCCAAAAAAAACGGTCGCAGTACCAAAGGCCTGAGGCACGCCGTGCAGATCTACGCCGTGGTCACCAAGCCGATGGTAATCGGCAAGGATATCGTCGCTTTCGAAACAGATATGGTTCCAACCTGCCGCACAGGCATCACGCCGGACCGCGGGCTCGGTTCGCGGATGGTCATACTGCCAGAATTCGAGTTCGGCATTCGGCAACCTCAGCCATGCGCCGCGAAAGCGGACATCGGCGATGCCAGCGACAGTATCGAACTTTTGGTCGGGGCCG
>JAAFIT010000340.1 GCA_013298745.1 Sphingomonadales bacterium | reverse complement strand
CCGAAGCGCGCCGGCAGCAGCAGATGGCGATAGGTGCCCTTGGCCGCCTGCACCTGGGTTTCGATGGCCGGAGTCGCGGTTGCAAGCACCACCGTCGCCGCCTCCTCGCGCGCCCGCATCACCGCGACGTCGCGGGCGTGATAATGCACCCCCTCTTCCTGCTTGAAGCTGGTTTCATGCGCTTCATCGACGATGGTGACACGAAGGTCCTTGAACGGCAGGAACAGCGCCGAGCGCGCGCCGACCACCGCCTTCGCCCGGCCATCGGCAATCGCCGCCCAGGCGGCGCGTCGCTCGCTGGCCTTCAGGTCCGAATGCCATGCCACCGGCATACAGCCGAAACGCGCCGCAAAGCGAGCGAGCCAAGGCGCCGTCAGCGCGATTTCGGGGACGAGCACCAGCGCCTGCCCGCCCTGGCGAAGCGCTGCGGCAATGGCTTCGAAATAGACCTCGGTCTTGCCTGACCCGGTGACGCCTTCGAGGAGGAAGGGCGCGAAGCCGCCGGCCGTCACTGCATCGGCAATCTCTGCCGCTGCCGCAGCTTGCGCCGCCTCCAACACCGGCGGCGCGAAATCCGGATCGGGCACGGCCAGCAAGCGGTCCGCCCCCACCCGCACCGGCTCCAGCGCCCCGGCCTTGACCAGCCCGCGCAGCACCGCGTCGGACACGCCGGCCAGCCTCGCCAGATCGCGCACCAGCCCCTGTTGGCCCGCCAGCTTGTCCACCGCCGTCTTGCGCTCCGGCGTCATCCGCACCGGCAGGTTCGCGCCCAGCCGATATTCGGTGACCTCGCGCTCGCCCAGGAACGCCACGGACGGCCAGACCATCCGCACCACCGACGCAAGCGGCGCTAGATAATAATCCGCCACCCATTCGCACAGCCGCCGCATCGGCAGCGACAGCGGCGGCATTTCGAGCCGCGCCGCGATCGGCCGCAGCTTTTTCGCCTCGACCTCGCGGCCTTCCAGCCGGCCTTCGTCCCAGACGACGCCCAGAATCTGCCGCGGCCCCAATGGTACCTGCACGGCATCGCCCGGCGCCACCTCCAGCCCCGGCGGCACCGCATAATCGAGCGCGCCCAGCCCATGCTGGAAGACGACGACGCGAACGGAATAGTTGGGAATCACCGTGCAGACTTAAGGTCGCCGCCTGCAAAGCGCCACCGCTTTGCCCTTCAATAACGCCAAAGCGCCACCGCTTTGCCCCATCGCCGCCTGCGTGCTACCCCGCGCCCAACAACGGAGCCTTCCCATGATTCCCCGCTATTCCCGCCCCGAGATGGTCGCCATCTGGGAACCCGAAACCCGCTTCCAGATCTGGTTCGAGATCGAGGCGCACGCCATGGATGCGCTGGTCGAACTGGGCGTCGTGCCTGCTGATGCGGCCAAGGCGGTTTGGGAGCGCGGCAAGTTCGAGGTCGCGCGCATCGACGAGATCGAGCGCGAGACCAAGCACGACGTCATCGCCTTCCTCACCAACCTTGCCGAACATGTCGGCCCCGAAGCGCGCTTTGTCCACCAGGGCATGACCAGCTCCGACGTGCTCGATACCTGCCTCAACGTGCAACTGGTGCGCGCCGCCGACATCCTCATCGCCGATACCGACGCGCTGCTCGCCGCGATCAAGCGCCGCGCGATGGAGCACAAGCACACCCCGACGATGGGCCGCAGCCACGGCATCCACGCCGAACCGACGACCTTTGGCCTGAAGCTGGCGCAGGCCTATGCCGAGTTCACGCGTTGCCGGGCGCGCCTCGTGATGGCGCGCGAGGAAATCGCCACCTGCGCGATTTCCGGCGCCGTCGGCACCTTCGCCAATATCGATCCGGCCGTCGAAGCCCATGTGGCGAAGGCGATGGGGCTGGCGGTCGAGCCCGTCTCCACCCAGGTCATCCCGCGCGATCGCCACGCGATGTTCTTTGCGACACTCGGCGTCGTCGCCGGATCGGTCGAACGCCTCGCCACCGAAATCCGTCATTTGCAGCGCACCGAAGTGCTGGAGGCCGAAGAATATTTCGCCCCCGGCCAGAAGGGCAGCAGCGCCATGCCGCACAAGCGCAACCCGGTGCTGACCGAAAACCTCACCGGCCTCGCCCGCCTCGTCCGCGGTTACGTCACCCCGGCGCTCGAAAATGTCGCGCTGTGGCACGAACGCGACATCTCGCACTCGTCGGTCGAACGCATGATCGGCCCCGACGCGACCGTGACGCTCGATTTCGCGCTGCATCGCCTCACCGGCGTCGTCGACAAGCTGCTCATCTACCCCGAGCGGATGCTGAAGAACCTCAACAAGATGGGCGGCCTGATCCACTCCCAGCGCATCCTGCTCGCCCTCACCCAGGCCGGCGCCAGCCGCGAAGACAGCTACCGCCTCGTCCAGCGCAACGCGATGAAGGTGTGGGAATCGGACGGCGCATTGCAGTTGTTCGACCTGCTCGCCGCCGACCCCGAAGTCACCGCGCTGCTCCCAATCGCCCAGCTCGAGCCGCTGTTCGACCTCGGCTATCATTTGAAGCACGTCGACACGATCTTCGACCGGGTGTTCGAAAAGTAAGTGCCGCCCACCCCCCTCCCCCAACCGGCGCAGCCGGTAGAGTGGGGAGGGCCGGGGTGGGGGTTGTGGCGCAAGACCGCACTCCGATAGCATCGCGCCCATGCCCGAGCGCCCTCTGCAACCCCGCGCGTAATCGCTCCGCGCCGCGCAGACACCGGCCGAGGCTGGGGAGTGGGGTCTAAGCCACCCCCACCCCGACCCTCCCCACTCTACGTTCGCTGCGCTCACGTGGGAGGAGGGGGAAGAAAGGGGTCTGGGGCCCGAGGCCCCAGCCAGGCCACATCGAAGTCGTACTTCGATGGGAACCCGACGCCGGAGGCCCTTAGCAAGATTGACCCCGCGCCCCTGCCCCGCCATCACATCCACAAAACACACACGGGGACGATCACATGGCGAAGCACGATATCGGTCTGGGCAATTGGCTGGCGCGGCGGGCGTTTCAGACGCCGGATCGGCCGGCGCTGACCTTTGAGGGGGTGACGCGCAGCTATGCGGTGATGAACCGGGATATCGACCGGTTGGCGGCGGCGTTGCGGGCTGGCGGCGTGTGCCGGGGGGATCGGATCGGGTTCCTGGGGTTGAACGCGCCGGTGTATTTCGACCTGCTATTTGCCGCGGCGCGGCTGGGGGCGATTTTCGTGCCGCTCAACTTCCGGCTGACCGGGCCGGAGCTCGATTACATCATCAACGATGCGGGTATCCACACGTTGGTGGTGGATGGCACAATGCGGCCGGTGATCGACGGCATTCGCGGGAGCCTGTGCTGCCGGCTGTACCTGTCGGCTGATGGGCCGGTGGAGGGGTGGGTGCCGGTCACCCAGTTCGTTGGTGACACCGCGCCGCTGGCGTCGGGCGAGCCGGCCGAGGACGACGATATCGCCGTCATCATGTACACATCGGGCACCACAGGGCGGCCCAAGGGTGTCATGCTGACCCATGGCAATCTGTGGTGGGCGAACATCAACGCGACGCTCTCCACCGACATTTCCGAACGCGACGTGTCGGTCGTCATGGCGCCGCTGTTCCATATTGGCGGGTTGAACGTAACGCCG
>JAAFIT010000036.1 GCA_013298745.1 Sphingomonadales bacterium | reverse complement strand
GATGCGGAGGACGGCGCGGTCGGAAAGGCGGGTGACGGTCATCGCCCGTTGAGATAGGCGGTCCCGCCGCTATTGCCAATCGCAGCGCTGTCAGCAGCCTGTCGCTTGACTTTTGCTGCCGCCGCCGCCATTGGACGCCGCTTCCCGTGCCCGGTTGCCCGCGCGCGCCACTCTTCACGTTTCAGGACCTGTCATGGCCAAGCCGACAACCATCAAGATCAAGCTCGTCTCGACCGCCGACACCGGCTATTATTACGTCACCAAGAAGAACCCGCGCACGCAGACCGAAAAGCTGCTGTTCCGCAAGTACGATCCGGTGGCGCGCAAGCACGTCGAGTTCAAGGAAGCGAAGATTAAGTAAGTCGCTGCGCCGCGAGCGCGTAGCCAAGGCTACGCGCCGACAGGCGCAAGACCGGCCAGCGGGGCGGTCGGGGTCCCCGACCGAACCCGTCTGACGTCAGCCGCGGCTTTGCCGCGGCTCTTTCTTTGTCTGGCGTAGAAGAAGTTTGAAGGAAGAGCATAGGCAAAGTCCATGCCGACGTCAGACGGGATCGGTGCTTCGCTCGCGCCGCCCCGCTGGCCGATCTTGCGCCTGTCGGCGCGCGGCACGCGCGCTCGCGGCGCTGCGATTACGCCGCGACCGCAAACCTGTTTCGCCCCTGCTTCTTCGCCGCATAAAGCGCCGAATCCGCCCGCGCCAGCAACGAATCGGCATCATCCGCAGCACCCAGAGTCGCCATCCCGATGCTCACCGTAATCGTCACGCCCGCCTTGCGGCCGCTGCCGATACCCATGTGCGAGATGACCTCCACGAGACGCGCGGCAATGCTGGCTGCAGTCTCCGGATCGGTATCGGGCATCACCACCGCCATTTCGTCGCCACCCATGCGGGCCACGGTATCCGATGGGCGGACATTAGCGAGCAGCGTCTCGGCAACGCCGCGCAACATCCGGTCGCCCGCGGCATGGCCCCAGCGGTCGTTGAACGGCTTCAGCGCATCGAGATCGACCAGCAGCACGGCGAGCGAGCGGCCGCCGGCATGGGCGCTGTCGACACTGGCGGGCAGTACCGTCTGAAGGTGCTGGCGATTGTACAATCCGGTGACTGGATCGATCACGGCGAGGCGCCATGCAGCGCGCATCTCGGCGGCGCGAGCCGCTGCAACCTGGCGACGCCGCACCAGCACCGCCAGCCGGGCGCGCACTTCATGCACATCGATCGGCATGCCGGCGACGTCGGCAACCCCAAGATCAAAAGCCTTGACCAGTGCTGCAGGGTCGTCACGTGGCACCAGCCCAAAGACCACGGTTGCCTTTTGGGCGCCTTCGGCATGCAAATCCGTCATCATCGCTACTGTGTCGCGCCACGATTCGCCATCAAGCGCGACAATCATGAAGGCCAGAGTGTTGGCGGCGACGTGCTGGCGGGCTTCGGGGATCGTCAGCAACAGCAGTTCGCTATCCGGCGGCAACAGCGGACGCAGCGATTCGCCAAGGGCGAAACTGCTCTCCCCGCAACCGCCGACGAAGCCGATCTGCATCGTCATGCCTGAATCGATTCCAACATTTTCGATCCGTCCCCTTCACCACATCGTCGCAAGTGCTTTGCGCCGCTTGGCAAGTTGCCCCTTGCCAGCCTAGTTGATCTGCAAGGCGACAAGAGTCTTATACACGTGCGGCGCAACCAAATCATTAACGACGTTGCGGACCCGTTCGTTACGGGTTTGCAATTGCTCGCATTTGTCGTCGCCGATGTCGATCTCGGCGCGCGCTTCCTGGCTTTGACCGGACTGACGGCAGATGATCTGCGCCAACGCGCCGCCGATGCCGGGGTGCTTGCGGCGCTTGTCGATTTCGTCGCAGCGCGCGAAACCGATCTGGTCGCGGCAGCTGATGCGATCGGCGTCGCGCCCGAAGCGATCGTCGCGGCGGGCCGGGCGCTTGGCGGCGAAACGGAGCAATGGACATGACGCGTTCCAAGAATCGGCCGCTGATCATTTCCGATTGCGACGGCGTGTTGCTCGAATTCATCGCGCCGTTCGTTGCCTATCTCGACAGCGTCCACGACATGACACTGAAGCTCGATACTTTTGCGCTGACCGGCAATGTGCGCCACCGCGATGGCCGGGTGGTGGAAGCGGCCGCCTTCCCGCCGCTGCTCGACGGCTTCTTTTCCACGCATATGCCGAGCCAGAACCCGGTCGCCGGCGCTGCCGACTCGCTGGCGAGGCTTGCGGCCTATTGCGATGTCGTCGTCCTGACCAACATCGCCGATCATCATGCGCTGCGCCGCACGGATGAGTTGGCGCGGCTGGGGATGCCGTATCGCGTCATCGGCAACCAGGGATCAAAGGGCGGCCCGATCAAGGCGCTGCTCGACGAATTCCAGCCGAGCCACGCCGTTTTCATCGACGATCTGCCGCCCAATCACAGCTCGGCGAAGGACCATGTTCCGCATGTCCATTGCATCCATATGGTCGCCGAAACACCCCTGCGCGGCCTCATCCCCGCGGCGCCACATGCCGATATCCGTATTGACGATTGGCATGAAGCGCTGCCCCATATCGAGACCCTGTTGAAAGGCCTGTCATGACCGATACCCCCGCTTCACGCCTCGCCGCTTTGGGCATCACCCTGCCGGTCGCTGCCGCGCCTGCTGCCAATTATGTGCCCTATGTCGCCATCGATGGCCTGCTGCACATTTCAGGCAACATCCCGTTTGCCGAGGATGGCAGCCTGATCAAGGGGCGCCTTGGAGATACAATGGATGTCGCCGGTGGCGTCGTCGCGGCGCAGCGCTGCGCCATCGGCCTTATCGCCCAGATGCAGGCAGCGCTCGGCGATCTCGGCCGGGTGCGGCGAATCGTCAAGCTTGGCGTGTTCGTTGCTTCGCACCCGGATTTCACCGATCAACCCGAAGTCGGCAATGGCGCTTCCGATCTGATGGTCGCGGTGTTCGGCGAAGCCGGCCGCCATGCCCGTTCGGCGGTGGGCGTCGCGGTGCTGCCGCGCGGTGTTGCCGTCGAAATCGATGCCATCGTCGCCATCGACGCCTGATGGTCGAACTGCGGGCGCGGGTGCTTGCCGCCGCCGCCGATATGCCGGCGGCGCAATGGGACGCCTGTGCCGGGACGGACAATCCCTTTACCTGCCATGCCTTTATTGCGGCGCTGGAGGCCTCGGGCAGCGCTGTGGCGCGCACCGGCTGGCAGGCGGCGCATATCGTTGTCGATGATGCCGATGGCGTGCCCGCGGGTATCCTGCCGGCCTATGTGAAATCGCACAGCCAGGGCGAATATGTTTTCGATCACGGCTGGGGCGACGCCTATGAGCGCGCCGGCGGGCGATACTACCCCAAGCTGCAATGCGCGGTGCCGTTCACACCCGCCACAGGGCCGCGGCTGTTGCTGCGCGATCCGGCGGCGGCGCCGGTGCTGATCGCCGCGGCACAGACGCTGGCGCGGCAGAACCAATTGTCGTCCGTGCACGCCACCTTCCTGACGCCCGATCAACAGGCGCTGTTCGCCGATGCCGGCTGGCTGATGCGCACCGGCGAGCAGTTCCACTGGTCGAACGACGGCTATGGCGACTTCGGCGACTTTCTCGGCGCGCTGGCGTCGCGGAAGCGCAAGTCCATCCGCAAGGAACGCGAGGCGGCGCTGGCCGACGGGCTGGAGATCGTTCACCTCACCGGCAGTGCCATCACCGAAGCGCATTGGGACGCCTTCTGGCGCTTCTATCAGGACACCGGCCAGCGCAAATGGGGACGGCCCTACCTCACCCGGCCGTTCTTCTCGATGGTTGGCGAGACGATGGGCGAACGCGTGCTGCTGATGCTGGCGCTGCGCGATGGCCGCCCGATTGCCGGGGCGCTCAACTTCATCGGCGGCGATTGCCTGTATGGCCGCTATTGGGGTGCCACCGAGGACGTGCCCTTCCTGCATTTCGAGCTGTGCTATTATCGGGCGATCGAATGGGCGATCGCGCACGGCCTGGCCCGCGTCGAAGCCGGGGCGCAGGGGTCGCACAAGCTGGCGCGCGGCTATCGCCCGGTGGCGACGGTTTCGGCGCACTACATCGTCGATAGCGGCTTTCGCAATGCGGTTGCGGACTTTGTGGCGCGCGAAGCCGAGATGGTCGCCGCCGATATCGAAGCGATGGATATGGCCACGCCGTTCAGGCGCGGCTAAGGTAGCGGACATGAAAGTCAGCGCATGATCAGGACTATCGCTTTTGCGCTGGTATTCGGCGCCGCTGCCCATGCTGCCGAGCCAGCACCTGTTGCTGGCCCCTCGGCACCAACGGTCTATGGCCTCAGCGAAGCGGAGAAATCCCAGGTGCTCGAATCGGCGTCACGGCGCCCCGATGCCGACAACCCCGCCTTGCTGCCGGCCCTCCCGCAGGATCGCCGCATGCACGGCGAAGTCGGTGCGATGATCGGCACCGGCGGCGCCCGCGGGGTCTATGGCATCGTCGGGGTGCCGCTCGGCGAAACCGGCAGCGCCACCTTTGCCTTTTCCGAAACGCGGCTGCCGGGCTTTTTCGGCTATGGCCCGTTTGACCGCCGCGGCTTCACCGCCGGTGCCAGCTTTGGGGCCGGGCTCAGTCGCCCCGCCTGGTAACACGCCCCGAATACGATCGAGTTGAAGCGCTGGAGGCGCTTCCTAAACCGCCAGATTGTCGATCAGCCGGGTCGAGCCCATTACCGCAGCGGCCATGATCCGGGCGCCAGGCGTCACGGCTCGCAGCGGGGTGAGCCGTTCGCCATCGACAAGTTCGCAATAATCGATGCGGGCAAAGCCGGCGGCGGCGATCTTGCGCTCGGCCGCGGCGAGGGCAGGCGCGACATCGCCGCCGGCCTGCAGCGCTTCGCGGGCACGCATCAGCGCCTGGGGCAGCGCGACGGCGCGGCGGCGTTCGTCGGGCGTCAGGTAGAGGTTGCGCGACGACAGCGCGAGGCCATCGTCATCGCGGACGATGCCGCAACCGACGATGGTGGTGCCCAGATCGAGATCCTCGGCCATGCGGCGGATGATGGCGAGTTGCTGCCAGTCCTTTTCGCCGAACACCGCGACATCGGCGCGCGCGGCGGCGAGCAGCTTCGATACGACCGTCGCCACACCATCGAAATGCCCCGGCCGCGCCGCGCCGCAGAGCAGATCGGGGAGTGCGGCAACGCGGACATAACTGGCAAAGCCCGGCGGATACATGGTGGCGACCGTTGGGGCGTAGAGCAGCTCGCATCCGGCAGCGGCGAGCTTGGCGGCATCGCCGGCTTCATCGCGCGGATAGCGATCTAGGTCTTCGGTCGGCCCGAACTGTTTGGGGTTGACGAAGATCGATGCCGCAACCTTGTCGGTATGGCGCAAGCCTTCGGTGACAAGCGCCAAATGCCCGGCGTGCAGTGCCCCCATGGTCGGCACAAAGGCGACCCTATGCCCGGCGCGCTTCCAGCGTTCCATGGCGGCCGTCAGCGCTGCAGGGGTTCGAACGATCTGGAGTTTGTCCGGCATGATACGCCTTCCGGTTGACACAGGCGCCGCGCTGTGTGCGAAACCGCTGGCATTGGCAATGTTTTTGCAGTGGCCCCGGGCTGGGTCTGCCAAAGACACGATCGAACAACGAAAGATTGAACAGGGCAGGCATGACGAACGACAAGCGGGCGCATATCATCGTGCTCGGCAATGAAAAGGGCGGTTCGGGGAAATCCACGACCGGCGTCCATATCGCTGTGGCGCTGGCGCATGCCGGGTTTCGCGTTGCGATGCTCGACCTTGATTCGCGCCAGCGCACCGTGGCGCGCTATCTCGAAAATCGCGTGGCATTTGCCGCCAAGCGCGGTCTTGAACTGCCGACCCCCGATTGCGCGGTGATCCCGGATGGCGAGGGCGACATCGACACGCTGGCGCTGCGCATCGAACAGGCCCGCGGCCTCGATTTCCTCGTCATCGACACGCCGGGACGCGATTCGGCGCTGGGCCGCGCGGCATTGGCGCGGGCGGATACCATCGTCACGCCGATCAACGACAGCTTTGTCGATTTCGATCTGATCGGACAGGTCGATCCTGAAACCTTTGCCGTCAAACGGCCGAGTTTTTACGCCGAACTGATCTGGGATGCCCGCCGCGCCCGCGCCAAGGCCGATGGCGTTGCTGTTGATTGGGTGGTGTTGCGCAATCGTCTGTCGAGCCTTGAGGCGCGCAACCGCAAGCGAGTTGGCGCGGCGCTCGACGCACTGTCGGGCCGCGTCGGCTTTCGCGTCGTCGGCGGCCTGTCGGAACGCGTCATCTATCGCGAGTTTTTTCCGCGCGGGCTGACGCTGCTCGATCGTTCGGCGCTGGAGGATTTCAGCATGAGCCATGTCGCCGCCCGCACCGAATTGCGCGCGCTGATCGCGGCGCTCAATCTGCCCGGCTGGGATCCGGCGCGGCTTGCGGCCTGATGGGCATAGCGCTGGTTCTGGCGGCGGCGCTGGCGTGGTGGTTGCACAAGCGCGGCGAACTACTGCCCAATCTGGTGCGGCTTGTCGGCACCGGTGCCGGCGGGTTGATCGCCATCCGCATGCTCGAAACCGGGCATCTGCTGGCGGCAGCGCCGGCCGGCGCCGCGGCCTGGGGTTGGTGGCAATTCAAGCGCCCGGCCGATCCCGCTGTGCGCGCGCGGCGGCTGCTCGGCGTCGCCGAAGACGCCGATGCTGCTGCGATCCAGACGGCGTGGCGCATCGCCATCAGCAATGCCCATCCCGATGCCGGCGGCAGCGATGCCGCAGCGCGCGCCGTGACCGAAGCGCGCGACCTGCTGCTGGCGCGCCTGGCTCGCTGAGGCGTTTGGCGCGGATCGACGCTTGGCAAAGCCGGTGACGTCGCGCTAACGCGCTGCGGCGGGGTTGGTCGCCTGTTCCGACAATATCGAAACCACAAGGACATTCCCAGCGTGGCGCATGCGTTTCACCCGACCTCCCTTCGTGAATATGATATCCGCGGCCTTGTCGGCGACACTCTGACCGACGCCGATGCGCGCGCCATCGGGCGCAGCTTTGGCACGATCGTGCGCCGCGCAGGGGGTAGCCGTGTTGCGGTGGGCTATGATGGCCGCGAATCGTCACCGGGGTTCGAGGCGGAACTGGTCGCCGGGTTGAACGCCGCCGGAGTCGATGCCGTTCGCATCGGCGTCGGCCCGACGCCGATGCTTTATTATTCGGTTTATGAGCTCGGCTGCGACGCTGGGGTGATGATCACCGGCAGCCACAATCCGCCAGCGTACAATGGCTTCAAGATGCTGCTGGCCGACCGGCCGTTCTTTGGCGACGATATCCGAACGCTCGGCGAAATGGCCGCCGCCGGCGATTGGGATACTGGCAACGGAGGCAGCAGCAAGGTCGACATCATGGACCGCTATGTCGACCGGTTGCTGCAGGATTTCGATGCCGACACGCCGTTCACCATCGCCTGGGATTGCGGCAATGGCGTCGCCGGCCCGGTGGTCGAAAAGCTCGTCAAGCGGCTGCCCGGCACCCATCATGTGCTGTTCGCCGACATCGATGGCCGCTTTCCCAACCATCACCCCGATCCGACCGAGGAGAAAAACCTCGTCGATCTGAAGCGCGTTGTTCTGGAAAAAGGCTGTGATTTCGGCGTCGCCTTTGATGGCGATGCCGATCGGCTCGGCGCCGTCGATGGCCAGGGCCGGGTGGTCTGGGGCGATCAACTGCTCGGCATCCTCGCCGAGCCGGTGTTGCAGGCGGTGCCCGGCGGCACCATCATCGCCGATGTGAAGGCCAGCCAGGCGCTTTATGATCGCATCGCCGAATTGGGCGGCACGCCGCTGATGTGGAAAACCGGCCACAGCCTGATCAAGGCCAAGATGAAGGAAGTCGATTCGCCGCTCGCCGGCGAAATGAGTGGCCACATCTTCTTCAAGCACCAATGGTATGGCTTTGATGATGGCATCTACGCCGCCGTGCGCCTGATCCGCACCGTGGCGCAATTGGGTGGCTCGTTGACGGCGTTGAAGGACGCTATGCCGGTGATGGTCAACACCCCGGAATTGCGTTTTCAATCGAGCGAGGATCGCAAGTTTGCCGTTGTTGCCGAAGTGCTGGCGCGGCTGAAGGCGGCCGGCGCGACGGTCAACGAAACCGATGGCGCGCGGGTGACGACACCTGAAGGCTGGTGGCTGCTGCGCGCCTCCAACACCCAGGATGTGCTGGTGGCGCGTGTCGAAGCCCGCGACCAGGCGGGGCTCGAACGACTGCAGGGCGAACTCAATGCCGCGCTCGCTGCCTCGGGAGTCGCGCCGGTGGCGGTGGTCGGCCATTGAGGCGCGCTTGCGACGCTGGATGAGCGCTGGCCGAAACCGGTTAACCCTCGTATAAAAAGCCTTGCCAAAGGCGGCAGGCGCTTTGGGGGGGTATATGGAGCCGGACGCAGCTGCGCGCGAACCGCGCTACGGCGCCTTCATAAGCTACAGCCGCGCCGATACGGCCGCCGCCCATCGCATCCACCGCGCGCTGGAAGCCTATCGGCTGCCCAGCCGGCTGCACCCTACAACGGGCGCCTGGAACGCTGCGACCCGCCGCCTGAAGCCGCTGTTCCGCGATCTCGACGAAATGACCGTCGCACCGGATATCAAGACCGCCGTCAATGATGCAGTCCGGCAATCGGCTTTTCTGGTGGTCCTGTGCTCGCCGAAATCGGCGGCCTCCGACTGGGTGGGGCGCGAAATCGGCATGTTTCGCGCGGCGCATGGCGATGGGGCCATCCTGGCGGCGTTGATCGAGGGCACGCCGGAAACGGCCTTTCACCCCGATTTGCTGCATGCTGACGGCACTGGCGCGCTTTTGCAGCCGCTCGCTGCCGATTTTCGCCCGCATGGCGATGGCATGCGGCTGGGGGTGCTTAAGCTTGTCGCGGTGATGGCCGGTGTCGGGTTGGGCGATCTTGTCCAGCGCGATGCGCAGCGCCGCCTGCGCCAGCTTGCGGCCGCCGCCGTTGCTGCCCTGCTGGTCATCGCCATCGTTGCCGCGCTTGCCATCATGGCACTGCGATCGCGCGAGGATGCCGATCGCCAAAGCGCCCGCGCCGGTGCGATGAGTGGCTATATGCTCGATGAGATGCGGTCGAACCTCAAGCGTTACGGCAATGTCGGCATGCTCGCCGAGGTCAATCGCGGGGTAATGGAAAGCTTTCGCGGCCGCGATCTGGCCGGGCTGAGTGACAGCGAGCTGCAACAACTCGCCAAGCTGCGGCTCGCGCTGGGGGACGATGCCGAACAGCGCGGTGATCTGAAGGAGGCGCAGGCGCAGATCGCCGAAGCACGCCGCACCACCGCGGCGCGGCTGGCGGCGGCACCCGATGATCCGCAACGTATCTTCGATCATGCCCAAAGCGAATATTATGACGGGATGATCAATTGGCGATTGGCGGACGCCCGCCGCGCCGAAGCGGGATTTGCAGCGTATCACAAACTTGCAGGGCAACTTGTGGCACAGCAGCCTGGAAATGCCGCATGGTTGATAGAATTGGGTTATGCCGAAAGCAACCTTGGCGCTTTCGCGCTGCGCACGCATCTCGACCTCGCCGGGGCTGAACAGCATTTCCGTGCGTCGCTCGCAGCGTTCGAGCAGGCCAGGCAATCGCAGCCGGGCGACGCCGATGTGCTTTCGTCAATCGCCGATACCGAAGCCTGGCTGGGCGATACGCAGCGGTTGCGGGGCAATTATGCCGGCGCACGTGACAGCCGTAAACGGCAGCGCGCGTTGCTCGACGGGCTGTTTGCCAAGGATCCCCGGAACCGCTTGCTGGCTGCTGATCGCGCGACGAACGATCTGGCGATGGCGCGCATTGCGCTGGCCGAAGGCAAACCGGAACAGGCGCTGGAACCGCTGGCGGCCGGGCAGGGGGCTATGCGCCGCCTGTCGGCGGATGATCCTGAAAACCTCAAACGCGCCGCACAGGTGCGTATCTTTGACCTTATGCGGTTGCGCGCCTGGCTCGATATGCCTCCCGCGGCGCGACCTCCGGCGGACCAGTTGGCGTTGACCAACGGCGATTGCGCGGACGATCGTCAGCGCCTGAAAAACGACGAATTGGCACTTTTCTGCAGCATTCTTGCTGCGCTTCGCATTGGCCAAGCCCCACCGGACATTGTTCCGGCCGCTGATGGCACCCGATTGTCCGGGGGCTGGGGGTTCGACTTTGTTGCCGAAGCGAGGCGCATTCCGCGCCAATAGGGAGAGCCGTATGATCGACACGTCTAGTCTCACTGCGACCCGCGCAACTGTTGCCGCTCTGCTGTTTGTGCTTGGCGGATGCGGAAAAATGCCGGCCAAAGTCGCTACCGATGCACAAGGCACCGTTGTGACAACGGCTCAGACTCCGGGCGGGGTGTCGGGGGTCATCATGTTTGCGGGCCCCTCGGCGGTGATTTCTGATGTGGCTTGCACGGGCAAGAAGAACGGCACCAAGATCCTGTTCACGGTCAAACCAAATATGCTCAAGACACTTGGCGGCGCCAATCAGCATATCGAGCGGCAGGTTGATTGGGACGTTAACGGTGTGGAGACGCCGGAACCGACCCCACCGGCAAATATCGCCAAGCGCTACAATCCGACCTATCTCGATTTCGGAGTCCCGGCGCCGGACGGCATGAACACATGGACCGAAGTGACCATCAAGCTGAAGAACAAGAACAACGAGGGCATCCGCTTCATGCCCGTTCGTGATGCCAATGGAGTCGATAGCAAGACCGATTCGAGTTATGCCGTTCTGGCAGAGGCGGGCAAAGCCAGCCAGTTCTGCGGTCGCAAGCCGTTCGAAGTCGACAAGAAGGGCAATGACATTGTTCGTTTCGGCGTCAAACTGGCAAAGGACGAGACCGTATCGATCAATATCGGGTTGTTAATCGAGGACCGGAAAAACAGTGGCTATTGGATCCCGGTCTATCTCGACCCCAACATCAAGAATATCGGTTAACCGAGCATCGCCTAATCGAGCATCGCCTTCAATTCGGCCAGGAGATCGAGTGCCTCGCGCGGCGTCACCGCATCGGGGTCCATCGCGGCGAGGCGGTCCCGCAAGGGATCGCCCGCCGCAACCGGCGTGGTCGCGCCGAATAGTGGCAGGTCGCCAAGCCCCGCTGCCAGACCGCCGGTGCGGTCGCGATTGGCTTCCAGCCGCGCCAGCACCGCCTTGGCGCGGCCGATGACTGGCGTCGGCACCCCGGCAAGGCGGGCGACGGCGAGGCCATAGCTCTTGTCCGCCGCACCAGGCCGGACTTCGTGGAGGAAGACCAGATCGCCCTTCCACTCGCGGGCGGCGACGCTGACCGGCATCAGGCTGCGCAACTTGTCCTTCAACTGCACCAGCTCGTGATAATGGGTGGCGAACAGGCAGCGGCAATTGAGATCGTCGTGCACC
>JAAFIT010000339.1 GCA_013298745.1 Sphingomonadales bacterium | reverse complement strand
CACGGCTTATGGTGTCACAGAAGAGTCGCCATCGAAGGTTATTCGCATTCGCTGACGCGAACGCTCCCCGCATCCGTCTTCCTGGCCCCGGCATTCTGCCGGGGCCGTTTTTCCCGCTCGGCGCCGGAATCGTCCGGCCGCGGGCGGCGTCATTCGTGACGCCGGGCCAGTGAACCGCCACTGGAGGCATATCCATGACTGATCAGATCAACCGCCAGCGCAAGGCCGAGCTGCTTTCGACGCTCGTCGAACATATCGACATCAAGAGCTTCGATGCTCGCCCGATCATCGATGGCATGTCGAAAATGAGCTTCACCTCGCGTGACCTCGCCCGCGCCACCGACATCTACAACCAGATGCTGCAGGACCCCGATTGCACGATCTTCCTGGTCATCGCCGGGTCGACGAGCGCCGGCGGCTGCATGGATCTTTATGCCGAGCTGCTGCGCAACAACATGGTCGATGGGATCGTCGCCACCGGTGCCAGCATCGTCGACATGGATTTCTTCGAAGGCCTTGGCCACAAGCATTATCAGGCGCTGGAAGTGCCCGATGACGACACGCTGCGTTCGCTGCTCATCGACCGTATCTACGACACCTATATCGACGAAGAAGCGTTGCAGGATTGCGACCATACCATTTTGGAAATCGCCAACAGCCTCGAACCCAAACCCTATTCGTCGCGCGCCTTCATCCGCGAGATGGGCAAGTATCTCGTCGAGCATGGCAAGAAGGACAACAGCCTCGTCAAGCTGGCCTATGAGCATGACGTGCCGATCTTCTGCCCGGCGTTCGTCGACAGCTCGGCCGGCTTCGGTCTGGTCAAGCACCAGGTCGATGCCGCCAAGGCCGGCAAGCCGTACATGGTGCTCGACGCCATCGCCGACTTCCGCGAACTGACCGACATCAAGATCAAGGCCGGCACCACGGGCCTTTTGATGATCGGCGGCGGCGTACCGAAGAACTTCATCCAGGACACGGTCGTCTGCGCCGAAATCCTCGGTCACGATGACGTCCAGGTCCACAAATATGCCGTGCAGATCACCGTCGCCGATGTGCGCGACGGCGCCTGCTCGTCCTCGACGCTGCAGGAAGCCGCCAGCTGGGGCAAGGTCAACACCGGCATCGAACAGATGGTCTTCGCAGAAGCCGGCTCGGTGATGCCGCTGCTCGCCAGCGATGCCTATCATCGCGGCCACTGGAAGACCCGCGCCAAGCGCGCGTGGGGGAAGATGTTCGCCTGACGGCGAACAGCTTCTCGCTCCAAAGGCAAAGGAAAACCCGGGCGCCGTATTGTTGATACGGCGCCCTTTTCCTGCCTTTCAGAAACCTAAACAAAAAATACAGAAAACATTCAGCTTCGATTCGTTACGTGCAGCACCATTCAAGCCTGCGAGGCGTGCCGACTGTCGGCCTGCCTGCGCATCATCTTGTCGGAGTGTGCAATGCGTTCGAAGTCGTCTTCTCTTCTCAAGGCTGGTGTCGCCGTGCTGGCCCTTGCCGGTTCGGCGCTTGCCGGTGCTCATTTTGCCGATCGGTTGCCGCATCGCACCGAAGCGGCCGCGCCGGTCACGCGCCTTGCCGCCAGCGCCGCCATCCCGGGCTCGCTGGTCAAGGGCGGTTCGCTCGCCGATATGGTCAGCGCCGTTGGGCCGAGCGTCGTCCAGATCGTCGTCAAGCCGACGGCCAGCGTCCAGCAGATGCAGTTCGGCGGCATGGGCAACGAAGCCCCGACGCCAGGCGGCCTGGGTTCGGGCTTCATCGTCGATGCCAAGGGCATCGTCGTCACCAACAATCACGTCGTCGGCAATGCCCAGACGGTGACCGTCCAGTTGAGCGATGGCCGCGAACTCGCCGGCCGCGTGCTTGGCCGCGACAAGCAGACCGACCTTGCCGTTGTTCAGATCGAAGGCGGCGGCACCTATAAGGCGGTGGGCTGGGGCGACAGCGACCACGCCCGCGTCGGCGATCCGGTGTTCGCCGTCGGCAGCCCCTTCGGCCTTGGCAGCACGGTCACCTCGGGCATCGTTTCGGCGCGCGGTCGTGAAATCGGCGCCGGGCCCTATGATGATTTCCTGCAGGTCGATGCCGCGATCAATTCGGGCAATTCGGGCGGACCATTGTTCGACGCCGCCGGCCAGGTCATCGGCGTCAACACGGCAATCTTCTCGCCATCGGGCGGCAATGTCGGCATCGGCTTCGCGATTCCGGCGCGGATGGCCCAGCAGGTCGCCCAACAGATTGTCGCCAACGGCCATGTCGCCCGCGGTCGCATCGGCGTCGCCCTGCAGACGATGACCGCCGACATCGCGCGCGAACTCGGCGCCACTGATGCCAAGGGTGCTTTGATTGCCGCTGTCGATCCCGATGGTACGGCGGCGCCGTCACTGCAGCCGGGTGACATTGTCCGTCGCTTCAACGGCAAGGATGTCAATGATTCCCGTGATCTGGCACGTCTGGTTGCCGAAGCCAAGGCGGGCTCGGCGGTGAAGGTCGCGATCATGCGCCGCGGCCAGCCGCTCGATCTGCAAGTGCGCGTCGGCGGCGAACAACAGGCCTGACGCCGCCCGACACGGTTGACTTCGCGCTGAAATCCGGCCCTTCCTGCACCGCAGGGAGGGCCTATTTCATGCATTCGCCAATCATCGCGCCGATCGTGGCGCTTACCGTCTGGACCATGATCATCTGGATCTGGATGTACGCGACCCGCCTGCCCGCCATGTCGCGGGCCAAGATCGACGGCATCGCCATGGTCGGCAGCACCGGCCGCTCGCTGCGTGATCAACTCGTCGCCGCCGGCGAGGAGCGCGCCAGTTGGGTTGCCGACAATTACAATCACCTGCTCGAACAGCCGGTGCTGTTCTATGCCATCGCGCTGGTGCTGGCGATCATCGGCGCCGGAAATGGCCTGAACCTGACTCTGGCCTGGGCCTATGTCGGCCTGCGTGTCGTCCACAGCCTCGTGCAGATCCTCAGCAACCGCGTCGCCGTCCGCTTTTCGATCTTCGCGCTGGCCAGCCTGGCGCTGTTCGGCTTGATCATCAACGCCGCGCTGCTGGTGTTCTAAGCTTTCTTGAGAAACTCGGTGCGCAGGACGAGGCCCTTGATGCCACCGGCCTTGCAATCGACTTCGTCCGGGTTGCCGGTCAGGCGAATGCCCTTCACCATCGTGCCGCGCTTCAGGGTCGTCGATGTGCCTTTGACCTTCAGGTCCTTGATCAACGTCACATTGTCGCCATCGGCGAGAACGGTGCCGTTGCTGTCGCGTGTCTCGTCGCTCATCGGTTTATCCCTTCCTTGCCCACGCGTCGGCGAGCCGGATCAACGTCCTGCCATACTCCAATAGCGGCGCTTGCCTTCGGAGCACCATTCGACCGTGGTGGCAATACGGCGTTCCCGCGTCGCCGCCTGCTTCGCTTCGACCACCCACTCGGCATATTCCCGCTGGGCGCTGGGTGGAAAACCATCGAAAGCGGTCGCTGCGATTGGCACGGCATCAAGCGCGGCGCGCAGATCGGCCGGCACCTCCAGCGGCGGCTTCGCCTTGGCCAACCGCATCGTCGGTTTGCCTGCTTCGACCAGGGTTACGGCGTTGTGGATCGCCGCAAC
>JAAFIT010000338.1 GCA_013298745.1 Sphingomonadales bacterium | reverse complement strand
GTTGTCGCCAACCCGGTTACAATGCCGCTGGCAGCATCGACCGAGAATGGTACCGCCGTTCGGTCGGAGGCGTCGGCGCGCGCAATCAAGCTGATACCGCGCCCGTCTGCTGTCCAGCTCCCCAGCTGTACAGGCAGCTTCGCTGTGGCGGGCAGGGTTATCCAGCGGATAGCGGCGCCTGCCGCCAGATCGACGAAACCGAGACGCTTCTCCACGAGCCAATCGCCGTCATCGCGCGGCCATGAGAAGCTTTCGGTGGGTGCCACGCCGCCGGTCGTCGCGAGCACCGCGGCACGCGTGCCGTCAGGCGACACGCGTATACCAAGCGAGCCGTTGAAGGGATATGCAGGAACCGGTGCGATATCGATACGCACACCTGTTGCAGCATCAACGATAGCCAGCGACGCTTCCGTCTGTGTTGTGGCCCTGGTGCGCTCTGTTCCGCTGCCGGATGCACTCACGATCGGCGCTTGTCCGGCCCGCAGCGCGTCGTGGGTTGCTGCAATATGCCGATAGCTGCGTTCGCTCTCGTCGATCAGGCCCGAGACGGTGCCCGGCGGTAGCATGGCGACGAGTAGCCGGCGCCTGTCCAGCCATGCAAAACCAGGCTTGTCCTCGCCCGCAGTGCAGGAGTCGCCGGACGGTAAACCGGGGCCTGCGATGTCGAGGTGGTGGATCGCAGCGCCGTAGCGCGTCTGGGTCATAACACCCCAGTCGCCCAAGCGCCTGATGTGGCCGCTGGATCGATCCCAGACGTAGAGCCTGACGTTGTCGCCGCCGCGGGGTTCGGCGCCTTCCGGCCGCGTCGACAGGAAGGCGAGACTCTGGCCATCCGGCGACCAGGTGGCGCACCAGGCGCCGGCGGACCGGGCGCGCGCCTTGGTGACGTTTCGGCGTGCGCCCGTTGCCCGGTCGATGATCCAGACGTCGCCGCGCGATGGATCGACCTCATAGGACGTGCGCCCATAGATTTCGCCCGGCAAGGCCCCCCTCAGCACCACCGCCGCAATGAGCGCGCCATCAGGTGAAACGCTGACCCTGTCCAGGCGCTCGAAAGCAAGCACGTCGTCGACGGTCATCGAACGCTCTGCCGAGGCTTGGCCAGCGTCCGCCGCTGCCAACAGGAGAACACCGATGGCGCCGCGCGCAGCGCGGCTCCATACTGCCATCCGGCCCGCCTTCAACGCCATAGCCCTTCGAACCGCTTGCCGGCTGTACGCGTGTAGCGGACCGTATGCTTGGGATCACGATGGCCGAGATAGTCCTGGATGAGCCGCAGGTCGTAGCCGCGGTTCGCCAGCGCAAAGCCGCAGGAATGGCGCAACATGTGCGGGTGGACCGGTGGCAGCCCGGCGCGCTCCGCCGCCTGGGCCAGGACGTAATTCAGCGCCTGCCGCGTCAGCTGCGCGCCCCGCTCGGACACAAACAACCACGGCAGTTCGTCCGATCGCATGCCGAGATAGCGCTTCACAGCCCGAAGCTCGTCGCCGGCCATCGGCTGCTCGACCGACAGCCCATTCTTCAGCCGCCGCACCCAGAGCCGCGAGGCAGCGACGTCCACCTCGTCACGGCGCAGGCCTGTCGCCTCACTGACCCGCAGACCGTGGCGGTACATCATCAGCACCAGCAAGTGATCACGGGCGCCGTGCCGGCCCGCCTTGGCGGCGTCGAGCAGCCGCGTGACCTCACTGGCAGTAAGGAAGTCCTTGCCGCGCTCATGGGCATCGGCGGCCCCGATCGCGGCACTCTTTACCTTTCGCCGGTTGGCCGTGTCGCCTGCCACCGTTAAAGTCCCTTCGTGCCCCGCCACTGATAGAGCAGCACTCTTCACAATATGCGCCTTCTGTAAAGAGTGCCCGCTTCGGATCATGGTACGGTATTGGCCTCGCCTATCCACGCTCGCACCCGTTTCAGCACCTCGGGCCTGTGGTCGACGCCAGCGGCATCCTTCATGAAGTGGTCGTAGCCGGCATATTCCCAGTAGGTGAGGTTGCGACGGCCCGCGGCACCGATCAGGTCGCGTGTGGCGCGTGCGGTCGCGACGGGCGCGAACTGGTCGCGTTCGCCGTGTATCAGCAGCACCGGCACCTTCGTCTGCAGTATCATGGCGGCCGGCGTCACGTCGGCAGCGTCCGCCCACCAGCGGTAGCTGGCTCCGGCGAAGCGTTTGTCGCCGGTCGGGTTCGCCCTGGCTTCGGCCAGCGCGGCGTCGAGTTGCGCCACCACAGGCGGCGGGACTGCCGAGCGGATGAGGTCAGCGACAGGGACACCGATGCCGGAGGACATGACGATGACTGCCCGCGTCTCGGGGACGAGCGGCGCAAGCATTGCAGCGACGGCGCCGCCTTCGGAGCCGCCCATGACGATGAGCCTGCCGTTCCACCAAGACGATCCACGCAGGCTCGCGATGACCTGCACTGCATCGGCAACCCGCTGCTGCAGCGTGTCGCGGCGCCAGAAGTCAGGCGAACAGCCGTCTACGGTTCCGGCGGCCGGTCGCCCGGGCAAGACGCCGTACTTCTCGATCGACAGCACCGCCGAACCGGGCGCAACGATGGGCGGCTCCGTTTTCAGCCAAGGCCGCTCGGCGACCGGTTCGCATCCCGAACCCTGAAGCATCAAGAGCAGGCCGCGTGGCGCACCACCGTGGTTGTTGTCCAACTGGTAGGTGATGCTGCTGCCATCGGCGCGCGGCAGCGACGCAGCCAAAACAGGAGCTGTCATCGCACTCGCAAACAACGTCATGCTCAGAAGGCGGCCGAGCTTCATGCCGCGATCCGTTCATCCAAGTCGAGCCGGCGCTCCATGTCGAGGTCGAAGGTGCCGTACGGCGTCACGTGTGCCCAGGTGAGCGGCGTCAGTCCGCGCAGGTCGGCCTCCGTCATTCGTGCGCGCCATTCCGGTTCCGCCAAAACGCGCTGGATCATCAGCGTGTTGATGTAAACGAGACAGGACTGCACAAGATGCAGCGCGGCGACCGATGCTTCCTGGTCTTCTACCCGACTACCACTCACCTCGCCGCCGCGGCCAAAGAAAATGAAGCCGTTGGCACCGTTCCAGCTTTCCACGACATTCAGCCCTGCGTTGATCTCACGCCGAAGTTTCTCGTCGCGAAGGTAGCGGCAGAGGAACGAAGTCTTTATCGCCTTGCCGAGTTCGGCGAGCGCCCGGTAAGTTGGATGCTGGACGTTGCTTCGGGTAAAGCGCCGCAAGATCGCCTCCGGGTCGGCGGTGCGTTCCAACAATGCGGTCGTATAGCGGACGACTTCGTCATACTGCCGTTCGATTAGTTCCCAGTCGATGGCGCGCGTCAAAATGCAGGAAAGATTTGGGTAGTCAGCTGCCGTGCCGGTTCCGGGCAAGTAAAGCTTCTGGGCACCTATGGCCTTGAAGCGCGGCAGCAGTTGGAAGCTGAGCGTGCGGCAGAAAGCGAAGGCAACTTCCGATTGGCCATGACTGTCGACGTAAGCGCGGTCGATCTCCGCGTCGGTGTCATGGCGGAGCACCCCCTCGATCATAGACGCGACCTCAGACGAGGAACAGCGCTTCAGGCTGGAGTGGATGCACACCGAGCCTGTGTCGACATGCCAGTAGATCATGACGCCCCGCC
>JAAFIT010000337.1 GCA_013298745.1 Sphingomonadales bacterium | reverse complement strand
CGATTTACATATTCTACAAAGCGAGGTCGCTCCAAAAGAACTTGATATTTTTGAAAAATACTGGATCTCTCAATTTGTTGATCTAATTAATACTACAAATATCGATTCTAAAATAACAAAGCCAACTAATTTAGCGCGGCAAATAGCCGAGGCACTTGTATTGAAAACAAGCGGTCAACAAAAACCCAGGGATTAACGGAGTGTGAATTTTTTATCTAGACTAAGGGCATTCCTTTTGCTGCCATATGCCCCTAGACGATATGGCTGCCTGCCACAGCCGTGTAGCCTTCGATCGAGGAGAACGACGCATCTCGCGATTGACAGAGACTGTTTGGTGACGGTTCCCTTTCCTACGCCATTTGACCGCCCATCTTCCTGATAAATAAGCCTTTCGGCTCGGCGGTCTATTTCACCCCCCACGATATCCCCCACACTCGGCAAAGGCTTCGGGCATTTCGCGCCCGTGCCTATTTGATGGGATTGCGCCGCCCGCGATGATAGCCGGCCCACCCAAGCGGCCGCGGCGGAAACAGCCAGGCGCAAATTCAGCAGCTGGCCAGCACTGCCTTCATGGAGACGGCGCACAACCTGATCCTGGTCGGCGGCACGGGCACCGGCAAAACCCACCTCGCCACAGCATTGGGGGTGGCTGCCATCCACCGCGGCAAGCGCGTGCGTTTTTACAACGTAGTCGACCTGGTGAACCAGTTGGAGCGTGAAAAGCAGCAGGGCAGATCTGGAAACATGGCCCGCCAGCTGGTCCAGACCGACGCCGTCATCCTCGATGAGCTGGGCTACCTGCCATTTCCCGCATCAGGTGGCGCCTTGCTGTTCCATCTGTTCAGCCAGCTCTACGAAAAAACCTCCCTGATCATCACCACCAACCTGTCCTTCGCAGAGTGGGTCGCGGTGTTCGGTGACGCCAAAATGACCACGGCGCTTCTCGATCGCATCACCCATCACTGCGATATCCTGGAAACCGGGAATGACTCCTTCCGGTTCAAGCAAAGGAAGAAACAGCCGAAACTGGGCGGCTGAACTGGAAAATTTTGGACGCTGTTGCGTGAAAACTATTGGGCGCTGTTTGACACGCAAGGGCCGCGGCGGTGGCAAGGCCGAGCAGCGCGCGGCGCCTCATCTCGGCGTCCGCCCCAGCCGCGCCTTGAGCGGAATGGCAGCCAGCGACAAGGCGGCCAGGCCGAGCAGCGCCGCGATGATCTCGGGTGTCAGCACCGTGCGCAGGTCCAGCGTGCCGCCGGCGTCGAGCACACTGCCAAGCCCCGCGCCCGCCAGGCTGAACACCGCGGTCCCCGGCAGGATACCGAAAAAGGTGGTCCACAGATACGTCCCCAGCCGGACGCCCACGAAGGCCGGCACAAGGTTCACCAGGAAGAAGGGGAACAACGGCACGAGCCGCAGCACGAGCAGGTAGAAGGCGGCGTTGCGCCGAATCCCATCCGCCAGCCGCGCCGCGGTGGGGCCCAGGCGATCCAGCGCATCCGCTCCGAAGATCCGGCGCGCGAAAAGGAAGACCAGGGTGGCGCCCAGAGTGGCGCTGATGGCGGTGAGCATCGTGCCGCCCAGCGCCCCGAACAGGAAACCGCCGGCCAGGGTGAGGAACACCGCGCCGGGCAGCGAGAAGGCGACCGCGGCGACGTAGATCCCTGCATAGGCCAGCGCCGCCAGAACGACATTGTCCGTCACGAAGCCGACCAGCACCGCCCGATGCCGGGCGAGCGTGTCGAGCGACAGCGCATCGGCGGCGCCGCTCGCGCGCAACCCGACCATCAGGGCGACCACCGCAAGGGCAAGCCAGAGGCGCCTGTCGCGCGGAAGATGGTCCATGGCACTTGCTCGTCGAAATGCGGTTCAGCGTGTCAGGATGGCCGGCCAGTTGCGGTCCGCGGCGAGGATGAAGCCCGGAATGTCGCGCACCTATTGGCGCTGCACGCCTGCATCGTAGTTTACGTAGAGCTTGTCATCGACGATTCACCAGTGGCGGGCATCGCCCGGAGCCAGCGCGTTCCGCGCGCCGACCGCCCAGGCGCAATAGCCGCCATATTGCGGGGCGAACCGCGCCGGGTCGACCAGGAACCGGTCCAGGTGATCCTGGCTCGCGAAGCGCCAGCGCGCCCCCTGCCAAACCGTCTCGAAGCGCGCATCGCCCTGCATCGGCTGGCCCTGCGTGAAGAAGGCCACCGTGTCGTAGCCGTCGAGCGCCAGGCCCGAGCGCGGCGTGAAGATGGCGGGCGAGGCGGCCTGCGCCGGGCTGGCGGCGATGAGGGCAAGGCCCGCGAACAGGGCCGCAAGGCTTCGGCGATCGAGGCGAATGGCGGCGGTCGGCATGGCGATGCTCTCCTCGTTGGTTTCCAAAGCGCTCTTCGTCCCAAATGCGGCAAAGGTTACGCGCGTCGCTAGAGTGTGATCGTCTGAGGTGGACTCACCGAAAGACGTGAATCACACGATATATCAATAGGCTAGAGTCTGTCAGGCGCTTCCGTCAGCGCCTGACAGCCTCTAAGGCAGAAAGCGCTGGATCAGCCCGACGAACCGCCGCGTGCGCGCCCCGGATAGCGTCGGCGTGTAGAAGCCGCAGGCGGCTCGTTTGGAAATCTTCGACAGCGTGGGATAGGGGGCGATCGAGGCCGTACATCCCGATCATCTCCCCGGCGCGCGGCCAGCCACGACCAGAAGATGCGTGCCCGCGATGCGACTGCCATCACCGAGTTCCACCTCGACACGGCCTATCCCCGCCCTGATCGCGCTGACAAAGCATTCGACGGCGGACAGAAGCGACCGTGCCAATTCCCGATGGATGAAGCACCCTGTCTCGAGATCAGAGGGCTCCAATCCGCGGGCCGCCCGCCGACGCCCCAAAGGCGTCAGATGCGCCGCAGATGAGTAGCGCCAGACTCGCCCACCGCGCGCAGGAATTGGCAGCGCTCGTAGAAGGCAAAGGCGGACACGGGCGCGCGGACCCGCAACCGCTCATAGCCTGAAGCACGGGCGGCCCAGCAGACCTTGTCGAGCAAGGCGCGCCCCACGCCGTAGGACCGCGCCGCGCGCAAGACATAAAGCCGACGAACCCGCCCGACAAATGCCACCTTGGCATAGGGATCGGCCGTCAGGCCGCAAACGCCAAGTAGTGCTGCCTGCGCGGTCATGGCGGCAAAAAGGGCTTCGCCATGCTGATTGAATCGCAGCTTTCCGCTAAGCCAATCCTCGCGCAGAACCTCAAGCAGCCTGACGCCGTCGCCCAACGCGTCCGCCGCCAGTTCGCCAAAGCCTGGTGGCAGGTCCGTCATGCGCACGACACGAAGACCGGCGGAACCGCCGTGTGCTGCACCGTCGAAGTTCCCTGCCTTCGGCAAGCTGGATTTCTCCTGCGCCATGCGACGCGCGATTACTCAAGGTGTCTTGGATAGTAATTGCCGATCATGACTGCCGGCAATCTCAGCCGCTGCGGCGGTTGGCACCAGGGCGAAGGCGCAGACCCGGGCGCAGATGCCGGAAGGGCAGCGTCGCGGGGTCGGCCACCACCGGGCCGGGGGCCGCGACAATCAGCACAGCCTCGGCAATCGGCTGAAAATCCGCGCGAAAATGCACACTGGACTTCAGGGCGAGGATCTTCTGCGTCGAGGGCT
>JAAFIT010000336.1 GCA_013298745.1 Sphingomonadales bacterium | reverse complement strand
AACGGCGCTCATTGAGGTCATCGCAACGGATGTTATCTGAATTGCGCTAGACGTGAACGGATAGCGAACACGAGGCTGAGCGGCTGTCGAAATTCTCACCCTGGTCGATTTATTCCCAGTCGTCGCATCTCGCGGTAGATGGTCGAGCGCCCAAGCCCGAGTTGTTTTGCAGCTTGTGCAGGCGGCGTATTGGCCTGGATGAGCGTCAGCGCCGCATTGAGCTTTGTCAGATCGAGCGGCTGTCGTCCTGGCTTTCGGCCCTTCGCACGTGCAGCTGCAATACCGTCTTTTGTGCGCTCGGAGATGAGCCGCCGCTCAAAATGGGCAATGGCGCCGAAGACGTGGAAAATCAGTTCGCCGGCCGCCGAGGACGTATCGATCTTCTCCTCGAGGCTGAGCAGCGAGATCTTGCGCTCGCGCAGCATCGTAACCGTCGATAGTAACTCCGCTAGCGAGCGTCCGAGACGATCGAGGCGCACCACAGCCAGCGTGTCGCCAGGTCTCGCATAAGCGAGAAGCGCCGTCAGGCCAGGCCTGTCCATGCTCTTGCCCGACATGACATCGGTGAATGTCTTGATTGCGCCGGCTTCAGTCAAACGCATCGTCTGGCCGGCGACGTCCTGGTCGCCGGTGCTGACCCGGGCATAGCCAAGGATGTCAGCCACGGTGAGCTATCATCGCGCCAGCAAAAGCTTGAGGCCCGGGATTTCGATCCTGGCCCATTCACGGTCGGCAGTCAGAACTGGAATGCCCTCGGAAATTGCCAGCGCCATACAGGTGCGATCGCCGAGGCCGCTGCCAAACTCTTTGGTGAGGGGATAGAGCTTGGCGGCGGCGATGGCGTCGTCGCGCCCGTGCGTCCGCACGTCGAGATGCAAGGCATCGAGCATGGCAACCGCCGCATCGATGGGGATCTCGCGGCGCAACAGGCCCTTGATCACTTCCTGCAAATTGACTGCCGAGATAAGCCCGTCGCCGATGTATTGCGCGACAACCTCAGCCCCCGGCTCGTCGCGCAGAAGCGCCAATAACGCCGAGGCGTCAAAAACGATCGATGCCATACTTTTCCCGGACCTAGTCCAGGTCTTCGCGAGCAGCTTCGGCCCGGCGCTCGGCGATGAAGTCATCGACCGTGAGATCGTTGGTGGCATGCTGACGATACAGGTCCTGGGCGCGCTTGATGCTCTGACGCATCGATGTGAGCTTCACGTTATCACCTTCGATCGACAGCACGACTACGCCGGCACCGGTTACGCCAAGCGCCTTACGCGCTGACCGTGGCAGCACCATACGACCGTTCTCGGCAATCCGGATATCGATCATTTCCTGCACGAGTGGCACCTCGCTATTAGTGGCATCATTTGCATATGTGTCATATAATCATGATTGTCCATTGCTGTCACGTTGCACCGGCTTTTACGGCAATGCGCTGTCTCGCAAACGGCCGTTCTGGGGACAGCAGGCGAAGCGGAGCGCTGACGGCCTCAAACCCGTCCAGAGACTACGTCCCTTTATTGCCTTATGTCCACAATCTTGTGCAACCTTTGATGGACGGTTTTCATGGCCCGGCGCGATCTCCTGACTTCTGATGAACGGCAAATGCTGTTTGGCGTCCCGACGGACCGGGAAAACCTCGCCCGCCACTACATGCTGTCCTCGCAGGACTTGTCGCTGGTCGCGACTCGCCGCGGTGATACGAACCAGATCGGGTTCGCCGTGCAGCTCGGGTTACTGCGTCATCCAGGGTTCGGATTTACTCTCGACGTGGGCGCGCCAACCGAGCTTGTCGGGTTCATGGGCGAGCAGATCGGCGTTCCGCCAAAAGCGTTCGAGCGCTATGCGAGCCGGCCCGCGACCGCATCCGTCCACGCACGCGAAGCCGAGGCGGCACTTGGCCTGCGGCCACCGGTCAATGCCGATCTGCCGCTCCTCATCGACGCCGCAATAAAAGCGGCCTGGGCGACCGATCGCGGCATGCCGATTGTCGCCGGCATTACGGATGCCCTTCGGGCTTCGTGCATCACGCTACCTTCGCCGTCGGTGATCGAGCGTGCCGGGCTCGCCGGGCGGGCCCGTGCCCGACAGCGTGCCTATCAGGCAATGCTGGCCGGCGTGCCGGCCGACAGCATCGCCAGGCTCGATGCTATCTTGATCGTTGATCCACAAACGGGTCTGACGCCACTTGCCTGGCTGCGCGATATCGCCACCGCGCCGACCGCCGACAATGTCTGCGGGCTGCTTGAACGCCTGCACCGCGTCCGAGCGGTCGGCTTGCCTGCTGCCATCGGCGATACCATCCATCCCGACCGGCTCCACCAACTCGTGCGCGAAGGCCGGGCCTCGCCGGCGCAATTGCTTGGCCGCTATACGCCGTCGCGGCGACGCGCGACGCTGGCGGCGGTCATCCTCGACCTTGAAACGCGGCTGACCGACGCGGCCCTCGATATGGCCGACAGGATCATCGGCGGCAGTTTCACCCGTGGCGGCAACGCGCAGAAAAGGACCTATGCCGCCACAACGCGGGATGTTGGCCGGATCATGCGCCTGTTCGATCGTACCGTCGCCGCGCTCGAGGAGTCACAGGACAGCGGCATCGACGGGTTCGCAGCGGTAGATGCTGCGGTTGGCTGGGACAAGTTGCTGCGCGCGCGCAGCGAGGCGCGGATCATCGCCGATCTTGCCGAGGAGAACCCGCTGATCCGCGCTGCCGATCGGTGGAAGACGTTGCGCAAGTTTGCGCCGCTTCTCCTCGAGGCGATCGACTTCAAGGCGGGGCGGGGCAGCGCCTCGACCATCGCCGCTGTCAATGCCTTGCGCGAACTGAACCGATCCGGCCGCCGCGACGTGCCGGTGGACGCGCCGATGCCGTTCCGCAAGGAATGGCGCGCACTGGTGAAAGAGGGTGGCGACAAGCCCGACAGGCACCTTTGGGAAACAGCCGTCCTCGCGCATCTTCGCAACAAGTGGCGCTCGGGCGACGTATGGATCGAGCGGTCGGCGAATTACCGGCGCTTCGACAGTTACTTGCTTCCGCCGGCTCAGGTCGCGCCGATTGCAGCCGGTCTGAAGCTGCCGGCGACCGCTGACGAATGGCTTGCTGACCGTGGCCGCGAACTTGACTGGCGGTTGAAGCGATTTGCGCACCGGCTCGGGCGCGGCGAGGTCGAAGGCGTGTCCTTTGAGAATGGAAAGCTTTCGATCTCCCCGGTACGCGCCGATGAATCCGCCGCCGCCAAGCAACTTGCGGCGCGCATCGACAGTCTGATGCCGCGGGTGCGCATCACCGAGCTCCTCCACGAGGTCGCGCGCTCGACCGGCTTCGCACAAGCCTTCACCAACGTGCGAACCCGCGAACAGCACGACAATGAAAACGCGCTGCTCGCCGCGATCCTTGCCGACGGCTCCAATCTCGGTCTCGCCCGCATGGCCGAGGCCAGCCAAGGCGTCACCGCCGATCAGCTTGTCTGGACAAAATCGGCGTACATCGCGCCCGACAATTACAAAGCCGCGTTGGCGCGCATTATCGACGCCCATCACGCGCTGCCGATTGCAGCCGTCTGGGGCCAGGGCACGACCTCGTCATCCGATGGTCAGTTTTTCCGCTCGGGCAAGCGCGGCAGCGGCGCCGGCGATTTCAACGCGAAGTA
>JAAFIT010000335.1 GCA_013298745.1 Sphingomonadales bacterium | reverse complement strand
GGACAGTTTTATGTTGATGACCCTGCTTACTGCTGTCGTGGTCGCCGGCTCTGGCGCGACCGGGGCTGCGAAACCGGCCAAGCCTGCAACTGCGGCAAAGGCGCTTGATCCGGCCGCGGTCACCGCAGCGCGGGCTCTGGTAGCGCAACTCGATATTCAGGGGCAAATCAACCGCAGCCTCGCCCAGAATGTCGAAGCCATGCGCTCGGGGGTCGCCTTGCGGTCGATGCTGGCGCAACAGCCCGGGTTCGTCCCCGCCTATAACGCCAACCGCGCCAAATTCGATGCCGCGCTGAAGAACGCCGGGGCCATTCAGGCCAAGGTTGCCGAAAAGGTGATCCGCGAAAATGCCGGCGCCGTGGTCGAAATTGCCGTTCAGGCCTATGCCCGTAACTATACCGCCGCGGAATTGCAGGGTCTGTCGGCGTTTTTCAAGACGCCGCTCGGTATCGCACTGAACAGTCGCCAGCCCCGCGTCACGGCCGAAATCGGCGAGGCGAGCAACCGCTTGATCGGCGCCAAGATCGAAGCCGGCATGCAGGCCGCAGCGCCGCAGATCCAGGCGGCGCTCGCGCCGCTCAACAGTGCCCCTGCCAAGCCCGCGCCCAAGAAGTGAGGCCATGATGACAAACCCCGCCGCCTTCACCGCGTCACCCGAGGAACGCGATCGGATCGCCGCCACCGGCATGTACCGGCCGGACATGGAGTCCGATGCCTGCGGCGTCGGGCTGATTGCCGCAACCGATGGCAAGGCATCGCGCCGTGTCGTCGTTGCCGCCATCGAAGCGTTGAAGGCGGTGTGGCACCGCGGCGCGGTGGATGCCGATGGCAAGACCGGTGATGGTGCCGGGATTCATGTCGAGATCCCGCTGGATTTCTTCCACGAGCATATCGGCCGCGCCGGGCACAGCCCCAAGGCCAATCTGCTGGCTGTCGGCCAGGTGTTCCTGCCGCGCACCGATCTTGCGGCACAGGAAACCTGTCGCACCATCGTTGAATCCGAAATCATCGGCTTTGGCTACAAGGTCTATGGCTGGCGCCGGGTGCCGGTCGATATCTCGGTCATCGGCGACAAGGCGATGCAGTCGCGTCCGGAAATCGAGCAGATCATGGTTGCAGGACCAATGCCGAGCCCCGGCGCTATCGAGGCGTTCGAAAAGGACCTGTATCTCATCCGTCGTCGCATCGAAAAGCGCGTGATCGAATCGCAGACACAGGGGTTTTACATCTGCTCGCTGTCGGCACGATCGATCATCTACAAGGGGCTGTTCCTCGCCGAGGAACTGTCGGTTTTCTACCCCGATCTCCAGGACGAGCGCTTTACCTCGCGCTTCGCCATCTATCACCAGCGCTACAGCACCAATACCTTCCCGCAATGGTGGCTGGCCCAGCCGTTCCGCTGCCTCGCCCATAACGGCGAAATCAACACGGTTCGCGGCAACACCAACTGGATGAAGAGCCACGAAATCAAGATGGCCGCGACGGCCTTTGGCGAGCATTCGGAAGACATCAAGCCGCTGATCCCGGCCGGTGCCAGCGACACCGCGGCGCTTGATGCGGTGTTCGAAGCGTTCGTGCGCTCGGGCCGCGACGCGCCCACCGCCAAGCTGATGCTGATCCCCGAGGCCTGGGGCAAGGATGATCACCTGCCCGAAGCGCATCGGGCAATGTACGCCTTTTTCGCCAGCGTCATGGAGGCCTGGGACGGCCCGGCAGCGCTGGCCATGACCGATGGCCGCTGGTGCGTCGCAGGGCTCGATCGTAATGCACTACGGCCGATGCGCTATTGCCTGACGCGCGACAACCTCCTCATCACCGGTTCCGAAGCCGGCATGGTGGTCATCCCCGAAGCCGAAATGGTGATGAAGGGCGCGCTTGGCCCCGGTGAAATGATTGCTGTCGATCTTGATGGCGACAATGGCGCGGGCGCACATTTCTACAGCGATCGCGAAATCAAGGACCGCATCGCCGGTGCAAACGACTATGCATCGCTGGTCGCCAGCTTCACCACCTTCAAGTCGATGGCCGGCCATGACGGTGCCCAGCCCGGCGCCACCTTCAGCCGCGACGAACTGCGTCGCCGCCAGGTCGCCGCCGGCCAGACGCAGGAGGATATGGAGCTGATCCTTGGGCCGATGGTCGAGGATGCCAAGGAAGCCACCGGCAGCATGGGCGACGATGCCCCGCTGGCGGTGATTTCGGACAATCCGCGCAACCTGTCGCACTTCTTCCGCCAGAACTTCAGCCAGGTCACCAACCCGCCGATCGACTCGCTTCGCGAAACCCGGGTGATGAGCCTGAAGACGCGGTTTTCCAACCTGGGCAACATCCTTGACGATGGTGCCACCCAGGAAGGCGTGATGGTGTTCGATTCACCGATCATGACCAACAATGGCTGGAACGTGCTGAAGCGGCATTTCCGTAGCCAGGTCGCCGAGATCGATTGCACCTTCGATGTTGCCGGCGGACCGGAAGCCTTGCGCGCTGCCATCGCCCGCGTGCGCTCCGAAGCCGAAATCGCCGTGCGCTCGGGAAAGAGTCAGTTGTTCCTGACCGATGAACACCAATCGGCGACACGCGCCGGCATCACCATGATCCTCGCCACCGCCGGCGTGCATACGCATCTGGTGCGCCAGGGCCTGCGCACTTTTGCCTCGATCAACGTCCGCTCGGCCGAAGCACTCGATACGCATTATTTCGCGGTGCTGATCGGTGTCGGCGCCACCACGGTTAACGCCTATCTGGCGCAGGAAGCCATTGCCGATCGCCATGCACGCGGCCTGTTCGGCAAGCTCGGCTATGACGAGTGTGTCCAGCGCTACAAAAAGGCCATCGAGGACGGCCTTTTGAAGATCATGGCGAAGATGGGAATTGCCGTCGTCTCGTCGTACCGCGGCGGCTATAATTTCGAAGCCGTCGGGCTGAGCCGCGCGCTGGTCAATGATTTCTTCCCCGGCATGCCGGCCAAGATCTCGGGTGAAGGCTTTGAATCGCTGTTCATCAACGCCCAGATGCGCCACGAACAGGCCTTTGACGAAGATGTCATCGCCCTGCCGATCGGTGGCCTTTACCGCTACCGTTTCAACTCCGAAGCGCATGCCTATCAGGCCAATCTGATCCATCTGTTGCAGACGGCCGTCGCCCGCAACAGCTATTCGGACTATCAGAAGTTCGCCCGCGGGCTGCGCGACCAGCCGCCGATTGCACTGCGCGACCTGCTCGATTTCGTCGATGAAACCAAATCAGTGCCGCTCGAATCGGTCGAATCGCAAACCGAAATCATGAAGCGCTTCATCACGCCGGGCATGAGCCTTGGCGCACTGTCACCCGAAGCGCATGAAACGCTCGCCATCGCCATGAACCGTATCGGCGCCAAGGCGGTGAGCGGTGAAGGTGGCGAAGACCCCGCCCGTTTCAAGCCCTACGCCAATGGCGATAACGCCAACAGCGTCATCAAGCAGATCGCGTCCGGCCGCTTCGGCGTTACCGCAGAATATCTCAACGCCTGTGACGAGATCGAGATCAAGGTCGCGCAAGGTGCAAAGCCCGGTGAAGGCGGCCAGTTGCCCGGCTTCAAGGTCACCGACCTCATCGCCCGGCTGCGCCATTCGACGCCGGGTGTGACGCTTATCTCGCCACCGCCGCATCACGACATCTATTC
>JAAFIT010000334.1 GCA_013298745.1 Sphingomonadales bacterium | reverse complement strand
CTTGTGGAGCGGCCCCAGCGGCGGCGGGTACAGGCTCGGCTGCGGTTGCAGATGATCGATTGCCGCCAGAATCGCCGCCGTGTCGCAGTAAATGTCGGCGCCGATTTGCACCACCGGCGTGCGGGCATAGCCGCCGGTCAGTTCGATCAGATCGGGCTTGGGCATGATGTTGGGGATGATCACCGATTGCCACGCCATGCCCTTCAACCCGAAGGCGGCGCGCACCAGTTCGGAAAAGGGTGACGTCTGATATTCGTGCAAAATCGGGATCATCAGGGTGTCTCTCGCTAGGGAGTGCCCAATCTAGCTGCGATAGTCAGCGTTGATACTGATATATCCGTGCGTCAGGTCGCAGGTCCACACCCGCGCCCGGCCGCTGCCCAGCCCGATATCGACGGCGATTTCCACTTCGTCGCCGCCCAGATGCGCCGCCACTGGGGCTTCATCATAACCGGGAACAACCGCACCCCTGGCGGCAACTTCGGTGGTGCCGAAGCGGATCGACAACAGGTCGCGCTCGGCCGCCTCGCCGGCCTTGCCGACCGCCATGACGACGCGGCCCCAGTTGGCATCACCGCCGGCAATCGCGGTCTTGACCAGCGGCGAATTGGCGATGCTCATGCCGATGCGGTGGGCGGCGGTGTCGCTCTCGGCCCCCGTCACGGTGATGGCGATCAGCTTGGTGGCGCCTTCGCCATCGCGCACCACCAGCAGCGCCAGTTGCTGGCACAGATCGGCGAGCGCTGCGGCAAAGGCATCGGCGCCGGGAGAGCCCCAGCCGCTCAGTTCGGCATTGCGAGCGGCACCTGTGGCAAAGGCCAGCACCGTATCCGAGGTCGAGGTGTCGCCATCGACGGTGATGCACGAAAAGGTTCGGCTGTTGGCGCGGGCCAGCGCTTCCTGAAGGAACGCCGGCGCCACCACCGCATCGGTGAAGATGAAGCCGAGCATCGTCGCCATGTCGGGCGCGATCATCCCCGAACCCTTGATGATGCCGGTCAGTGTGACGCGGACATCGCCGATCATGGCGCTGGTCGTCGCCGCCTTGGCGAAGGTGTCGGTCGTCCCGATGGCGATGGTCGCCGCGTGAAAATCGGCATTGCCCAGCGCGGCATGCGCCGCCGTCACGCCGGCAACCGCCTTGTCCTTGGGCAGCGGCACGCCGATGACGCCCGTCGATGCGGTGAACACCTCGTCAGGCGCACACCCGATAAGCGCTGCCGCCGCCGCTGTCTGGGTAGCGGCCGCCTCGCGCCCCGAAAGCCCGGTGAAGGCGTTGCTGTTACCGGCATTGACCACCAGCCCGCGCGCCCGGCCACCGGCCAGCCGCGCGCGGCAGAGTTCAACCTCGGGCGAGGGGCATTTCGACCGCGTCAGCACCCCCGCCACCGCCGTCCCGGGCGCCAGTTCCACCAGCGTCACATCGGCGCGTTGCCACGCCTTGTAGCCGGCGGTGGCGGTGCCGATACGCACCCCGGCGATGGGCGCAAGCGCGGGGAAGGGGCGGGCAAGCGGGGAAACAGTCATGGCGACGTTCATGCCGACGGGGGCCGGTTGTGTCGAGAGTCTTGCAGCGCCGGCGGTTGCCGACTAGGCGGCGCAACGCATCTTTCCTTCTGCTGGCGGCACAATCGGTGTTCTTCTGGATTTATGATCAGCCCACCTGGGCAATGGCGCTGCTGTTTACAACCGCCTTTGCCGTGTTCGGCATCGGCGGGCTGACGCTGTTTCGTCGCACGACCTTTGACTGGATGCACCGCAGCGAGCGCACCAACGAAGTTGTCGGCTTCGCGATGTCGAGCTTTGCGCTGCTCTATGGCCTGTTGCTCGGTCTGCTCGCCGTTGCCGCCTATGGCAGCTACACCGCCAGTGGTGATGAAGTGACGCGGGAAGCGGCCAGCCTGTCGGCGCTTTACCGCGACGTCAGCGGCCTGCCCGAGCCCAAGCGCGCCGAATTGCAGACAATTTTGCGCGCCTACACCCGCGAAGTCATCGATGTCAGCTGGCCATTGCAGCGCGACGGCGTGGTGCCGACCGGCGCCGGCAAGATCATGACGGGCTTTGCGGCGCAGTTACAGGCCTTTCAGCCCGCCAACATGGGGGAACAGGCGCTGTTTTCCGAGGCGTTGTCGCAGATGAACACGCTGCTGGCGTTGCGCAGCATGCGGTTGGCCAGCGTCAATGCCGGTATTCCCGACATATTATGGGCGGTGGTGCTGGTCGGTGCGCTGATCAACATGATCTTCATCTGGATGATCAACACCGAACGGCATGTTCATGTCGTGCTTACCGGCATGCTGTCGGCCTTTATGGGGCTGGTCATCTTCCTCATTGCCGCGATGGATTATCCGTTTCGCGGCGAGGTCAGCGTCGATGCAGCGCCGTTCGAACAGGTTTATACAGTGGTGATGGCGAAGTGATTCGCGTCATAACCCGCGTCGGCGATTGACTCTTATCGGCCTTGCCCCTATGCGCGGCGACTTGATTTTGCGGCCGTGCGCCGTCAGCAGGAACTCAACATGAAGCGTACCTATCAGCCTTCGAAGCTCGTCCGCGCCCGCCGCCACGGCTTCCGCGCCCGCATGGCAACCGTTGGTGGCCGCAATGTCATCCGCAACCGCCGCGCCCAGGGCCGCAAGAAGCTGTCTGCCTAAGATCGCCTTGCTCGGTCGTATCGGCCGGCCGCCACCCCGGCGGGCTTGCCCATGACGCCTGAAACCATCAGCTTGCGGCGCGATTTCCTCGCTGCCAACAAGGGCCGGCGTGTCGCAACGTCGGCCTTCGTGCTTCTTGTCAACCCGCGCGGTGATGGCGATCCGCGAATCAGGGCGGGTTACACCGTCACCAAGAAGATCGGCGGTGCGGTCGTGCGCAATCGCATCAAGCGGCGCTTTCGGGCGCTGGCGCAGGCCTTGTTGCCCAGCCATGGCATGGCCGGGGCGGATCATGTGCTGATTGGTCGCGATGCGGCGCTAACGCGCGATTTTGCCGATTTGCGTGCCGATCTGGAGCGCGCACTGGCGAAAGCGGCGCGATGAACCTGGTTTCGCGCGTCTTGATCGTACCGATCCGGGTCTGGCAGCTCACCATTTCGCAGATTCTGCCGCCGACCTGCCGCTATTCACCCTCCTGCTCGGTCTATACCATCGAGGCGTTGCAGCGCCACGGACCGGTCAAGGGTCTCTGGCTCGGCATCAAACGCATCGGCCGATGCCATCCCTGGGGGTCGTCGGGCTATGACCCGGTGCCCTGACACGCTATAGGGCGCGCTAAAGCGGCGGCCGATCCACCGCTTCGTTCCATTTTTCGCCAAGAAGAGCCCCGTTTGTGAGCAAAGACACGCGCAACATCATCCTGGCGTTCCTGCTGTCGGCGCTGGTGCTGATGGGCTGGCAGCTGGTTGCCGATCGCTATTTCCCGGCGCCCAAGCCGCCGGTGAGCGCAGCGACGCCCGCAACGCCTGCTGCAACCACCACGGCCGCCGCGCCTGCTGTTGCAGGCGGTGCCGTCCCCGGCGTCGGGGCTGCCAAGGTGACCGGTGATCGTGACGCGATTCTGGCCTCCACGCCGCGCGTTGCCATTGCCACCCCCCGAGTGTCGGGGTCGATCAACCTGAAGGGTGCGCGCTTCGCTGATCTGGTGCTGCCGCCCTATCGGCTGACGATCTTCAAGG
>JAAFIT010000333.1 GCA_013298745.1 Sphingomonadales bacterium | reverse complement strand
CGGCCATAAGAGGTGCGCGCGGCTTGCTCGGCGGCGCGCTGCGCCGCGGCAAACGCGCGCGCAGCCTCGGTCACTGGCCGGGCGCCTCCATGACCGGACGGACTTCAACCGAACCGGCAGTGGCACATGGCGCGCGTGCCGCCCATGCCAGTGCCGCATCAAGATCAGCCACCTCGATGATGACGAACCCCCCCAACTGCTCCTTGGTGTCGGCAAAGGGGCCATCCTCGACCTGCCATTTGCCGTCGCTGATGCGCAGCGTCGTCGCGGTTTCGGGCCGCTTCAGGGCGTTGCCACCGCGCATGATACCGGCAGCGGCCATGGCGCCCATATAGGCGTTCCAGGCGCCCCAATAGGCCGGCGCATCGGCGGTTTCACTACGCGCCATTTCAGCCGGGGTTTCGTTGTAAAGAAGAGCGTATTGCATGTCGGTATCTTTCCTTGAGTGGTTGGCATTGGCAAGCGGGCTTGCGCCCCCGATAAGCGACCGGCGCATCCGGCCGCTTGTGACAATGAGCGGCGAGCGACAGCGATTCAGACAGTGGCGCGAAAAAAACTTTGTGACGGCCTGATTGACTTGCGCGCTGCCGGCGGGCTTGTGGTTGTTCATGCTCGAGAACAACGATCTGCTGTTGTCGGTTGCCATCTTCATCGGCGCGACGCTGTACTCAAGCGTCGGTCATGGCGGGGCTTCGGCCTATATCGCGTTGATGGCATTGTTCGGGGTGCCGGCGGCGGTGATGCGGCCGACGGCGCTGGTGCTCAACCTGATCGTTTCGGGGCTCGGATCGATACGCTACATTCGCGCCGGGCAGTTTCGCTGGCGGACATTGTGGCCGTTCCTGCTCGGCGCCTTGCCGATGGCTTTCGTCGGTGGCGGCATCACTTTGCCGAGCCATATCTACAAGCCGATGCTCGGGGTCATCCTGTGGCTATCGGCGGCGCGGCTGCTGTGGCCACGCGAATTGAAGGCGGTGCGCGAATGGCGGGACCCGGCGATTCCGGCGGCAATCGCGGCCGGGGCAGGGATCGGGCTGCTATCGGGGCTGACCGGCACCGGCGGCGGTATCTTCCTGTCGCCGCTCCTGTTGTTCATGGCCTGGTCCGAACCCAAGGCGGCATCGGGCGTTGTCGCCGTCTTTATCCTGGCCAATTCGGCGGCCGGTCTTGCCGGCAATTTTGCCTCCTTGCAGCAGTTACCACCAGCACTGCCAATGTTTGCCGTCGCCGCATTGGCCGGCGGCCTGCTCGGCACGACACTCGGCATCCGCCTGCCGGTCAAGCTGGTACTGCGCTCGCTGGCGCTGGTGCTGCTGGTGGCGGGGGCGAAGCTGGTGGGGGTGTATTGAACCCCGCTCCCGCTTGCGGGAGAGGCGACTCGCGCGCCAGCGCGGCGGGTGAGGGTGTTCACATAGCCCGAAACAAGAGAACACCCTCACCCGGGCCGGCTGCACCGTCTCTCGCCTCTCCCGCAAGCAGGAGAGGGGCTTCAATCGTCGAGCGCGGCGTAAACCATCGTCCGCAATTCACGGCGCACCGGATAGGTGCTCGATGGGATCAACTGCGTCATGAAGATGCCGATCAGATCCTCTTCGGGATCGATCCAGAAGAAGGTGCTGGCGGCGCCGCCCCAGAAGAAATCGCCATCGCTGCCCGGCATCAACGTCTGGCTGGCGCGCATCGTCGTGGCAAAGCCGAGGCCGAAGCCGATGCCATCATAGGCGGCTTCGCTGAACAGCGATTTCGACATGGCGGCGATGCTGGCATTGCCCGGCAGATGATTTGCGGTCATCAGATCAAGTGTCTTGCGGCTGATATAGCGGCGGCCATCCAGCGTGCCGCCATTGGCCAGCATCCGGCAGAAGCGCAGATAGTCATGCGCGGTGGAGACAAGGCCGCCGCCGCCGGAAATGAAGCTGGGGGCTGTCAGGAAGCCGCTCGTCGCCGCATCGTCCTGCACTTCGATGCCGCCTTCGCGCGTCGGCTGGTAGCAGCTGGCAAAGCGATGGCCCTGGCCTTCGCGGACGTGGAAGCCGGTATCGATCATGCCGAGCGGCACGAACAACCGCTCATCGAGAAACGCTTCGAACGTCTGGCCGCTGACAACCTGGACCAGCCAGCCGCAGACATCGGTGGCGACCGAATAGTTCCAGGCGTCGCCCGGCGAGAATTCGAGCGGCATCTTGCCGAGCGCGGCGATCATGTCTGCCAGTGTGCCGGCCTTTTCGATCTCGCCGATCTTGTGGGCGCGATAGGCGGCATCGACATTGGTGCGCAGCTGGAAGCCATAGGTGAGGCCGGATGTGTGGCGCAGCAGATCGACGACCTGCATCGGCCGTTTGACAGGCGTCGTCTGAAAACCGGTGCGGTGCGTGCCGGCCGCGTAAACTGAGAGGTTTTTCCACTCGGGGATATAGCGGTGTACCGGGTCTTCCAATGCGATCTTGCCTTCTTCGACCAGCATCATCAGTGCTACCGAGGTGATCGGCTTGGTCATCGAATAGATGCGGAAGATCGTGTCGGCGGCCATCGGTGTGCCCCGGGCAAGGTCAGCATGGCCGGTTACGCCCAGATGCGCGATGTCGCCATGACGGGCGACCATCATCAGCGTGCCAGCGAGTTTGCCGGGCGCCACATATTTTTCGGTGAGGAAGCGATCGATCCGCGCCAGCCGTTCGGGCGAAAAGCCCAGTTCGTCCGCCATTGTTCGACCTCCCCAGTGTATTGCCTGTTCTGGCTTTAGTGCACCCTAAGGGTCAAAGCGTCGGCTGGTCAAAGCGGCGGGGGCTGATCTCCCCCGCCATCTTCAGGATCGCGTCGCTGCCGGCGGTCTTGTAGAGGCCCGGCACCAAGCCGTGGACGATGCACTTCCCCGACGCGGCGAACAGCCGCCACGCCACGGTGAACGCTGCGCCCATATGTTCGAAATAGCTTTCACCCACAGCGCGGGGATGATCGAAGAACAGCCTGGCGAGCATGGCAACGCCTCCTTCGCAATCAGCCGCGGGCGCTCAGGGGCACATAATCCCGCAGCGTCGGGCCGGTATACAGTTGGCGCGGTCGGCCGATTTTCTGTTCCGGATCTTCCATCATTTCGGTCCACTGCGCGATCCAGCCGACCGTGCGCGAAATGGCGAACAGCACGGTGAACATCGAGGTGGGGAAGCCGATCGCCGACATGACGACGCCCGAATAGAAATCGACGTTGGGGTAAAGCTTCTTGTCGATGAAATAGGGGTCGTTGAGGGCGATATGCTCGAGCTCACGCGCCACATCGAAAATCGGATCGTTGATACCGAGATTGTCGAGAATGTTCTTCGCCACCTTGGCCATCACCTTGGCGCGCGGATCGTAATTCTTGTAAACGCGGTGACCGAAGCCCATCAGGCGGAACGGGTCATCCTTGTTCTTGGCGCGGGCGATGAACTCCGGAATCCGCTCGGGCCGGCCGATTTCGCGCAACATGTTGAGCGCGGCTTCATTGGCGCCGCCATGCGCCGGACCCCACAGGCAGGCGATGCCGGCCGAGATACAGGCAAACGGGTTGGCGCCCGAGGACCCTGCAAGGCGGACGGTCGAGGTCGAGGCATTCTGTTCGTGATCGGCCTGGAGAATCAGCAGCTTCTCCATGGCATCTTCGACGATCGGGTTGATGACATAGGGCTCGGCCGGAACGCTGAAGGT
>JAAFIT010000332.1 GCA_013298745.1 Sphingomonadales bacterium | reverse complement strand
GTGCAGGCGGGCGTTCAAGCCGGGCCGCGTCTATCGCATCAGACGGCCCTGACTGTTGCACCGCGGCGAGGCGGCTGGCATGGCGGTGTCGCAACCATTGGAGCCGCCATGCCCACACTTGTCTTGCTGCGCCACGGCCAATCGGCGTGGAACCTGGAAAACCGCTTCACCGGCTGGTGGGATGTCAATCTCACCGAAAAGGGCGTCGAGGAGGCCTATGCCGCCGGCACAGCCATGAAGGCGGCCGGGCTGGATTTCGATATCGCCTTCACCAGCATGCAGTCGCGCGCCATCAAGACGCTCAACCTGGCGCTGGGTGCGATGGACCGGGTATGGATTCCGGTGATCAAGGACTGGCACCTCAACGAGCGCCACTATGGCGCACTGACCGGGCTCGACAAGGCCGAGACGGCGGCAAAGCATGGCGAGGAGCAGGTGAAGATCTGGCGCCGCAGCTTCGATGTGCCGCCGCCGCCGATGCAGCCGGGTTCACCTTTCGATCTGTCAGGCGATCGTCGCTACGCCGGTGTCAAGGTGCCCGCCGCCGAGAGCCTGAAGGACACGATCGCGCGCGTGCTGCCCTATTGGGAAAGCGCCATTGTGCCCGAATTGAAGGCTGGCAAGCGCGTCATCATTGCCGCGCATGGTAATTCGCTGCGGGCGCTGGTCAAGCATCTGTCGGGCATTTCGGACGCGGATATCGTCAACGAGGAAATCCCGACCGGCAAGCCGATGGTCTATGATCTGGCGGATGATCTGACCGCGATCGGACGGCGCTATCTCGATTGAGGCTTCGGAACTGGTCTCGCGGGAACAGTTTGCGAAAGAGCGGTCGTACCAGCGAACGGCAGAAACGAAATTTCGGTGTCTTTAGAAGATCCCGTTCAGAAGCGGAAGTTGACGCCGGCAGTTATGGCATGGCGGGAATAGCTTTTGATCGTGACACCGTCTGGACCGATGTTGCTGTTGAAGAACTCATCGCTGCCAAGATCCGAATAGCCATATTCGATCCGGGCCGAGACCCTTTGTGCAAGCATGCGTTCATAGCCTGCGCCAATCAAATAGCCTTCGCGATTGATCGAAACGCGGCCGCTTCCAGGGCCACTCGAGATGGTGGATCGGGCATTGGCATAGCCGCCGCGAACGTAAAGCAGGTCATCTGGCGTGGCCAGATACCCAAGCCTGCCAGACGCCACGACGGTGCGACCCTGATTGAGCTGGTAGAGAAAGATACCATCGCCGATTACACCGCTGCCAGTCCGCCCCGTCAGCGCGACTTCGGCGCCGACAACGAGGTTGGAGGCCAAGCGAAAATCATAACCAACCTGACCGCCATACGCCAAACCGCTGTCCGAGCGCGATACCGGGTCATAGAGAGCAGCGCCTTCCCCGGCTTTCTGGCGGTCCTGCTGCCAGCCAGCCTGGAGCCCAACAAACGGCCCGTTGAAGCTGTTCGTCGCTTCTTGCCCAAAGACGGGCGCCGTGGCGAGACTAAGTGCGAGCACGAAAGCATGCTTCATTACCAGAACACCCTCAAATAATCGACTATTAAACCAGCTGGTCAAATCATTTAAAGTTTTGGAATGAGATAATCAAGCATTCGACTTGGGAAATTCACGAACGGAATTTCCAGGAAAAAATCTATGGGGTGAAAAACTTGATTTGGGACGCAGCCGCCGCGCCATCTGCGGCAGCCCTCACGCCCCGGCAAACCGCCAGCCGAGTGTTTCGCCGGCATGGAACGGCACCACATCGCCAATGCGCTCCGGGACGGTCACCGCCGTACGCTCCAGAGTCACGCTGCCTGTGTTGCGCGGCAGGCCATAGAAATCGGGGCCGAAATCGCTGGCAAAGCCTTCGAGGCGATCGAGCGCGCCTTCTTCGTCGAACGTCTTGGCATAGCTTTCAAGCGCGAAGGGGGCGTTGTAGCAACCGGCGCAGCCACAGGCGGTTTCCTTGGTGCTGGCGACATGCGGGGCACTGTCGGTGCCGAGGAAGAACTTCGGATTGCCGCTCGTTGCCGCCTTGCGCAGCGCCAACTGGTGTTTCTCGCGCTTCAGCACCGGCAGGCAGTAAAGATGCGGGCGGATGCCGCCTTCGAACATGGCGTTGCGGTTGATGGCGAGGTGGTGCGGGGTGATGGTGGCAGCGACATTGGCGCCGCTCGCCTCGACGAACGCGACGGCTTCGGCGGTGGTGATATGTTCGAAAACGATCTTCAATTCGGGATAGTCGCGCACCAGCCCGATCAGCGTGCGCTCGATGAACACCGCCTCGCGATCGAAGATATCGACATGGCTGTCGGTGACTTCGCCATGGATCAGCAGCGGCATGCCGATGCGCTGCATGGTTTCGAGCGCGTCGCGGATCTGCGCGACATCGGTAACGCCATGCGCGGAATTGGTGGTGGCGTGCGCCGGATACAGCTTGGCGGCGGTGAAGACGCCCTCACCATGGCCGCGTGCCAGCTCATCACCGGCGATGCCATCGGTCAGATAGCAGGTGATCAGCGGCGTGAAGTCCAGCGCCGGATCGACGGCGGCAAGGATGCGGTCGCGATAGGCGGCGCCGGCAGCGGTGGTGGTGACCGGCGGCTTCAGGTTCGGCATCACGATGGCGCGGGCGAACTGCCGCGCTGTTGCGTTGACGACGTGGCCGAGCATTTCGCCGTCGCGCAGATGCACGTGCCAGTCATCCGGTTTACGGATGACCAACAAATGCTCATCCGGCCGGCGAATGACCAGCCGGTCGTCCGTCAAGGTCATGCGACGTCCGGCACCAGCGTTGGCACCACAATCGGATCGGGAACGATATACGTCAGCGCCGGCGAGATCGCCGCATAGGACAGTGCCGCGCGGATCTGCGGATAATGGGCAAGCGCGGTTTCACCAAGCTTGCCCTTGGGCACGGCCAAAGCGCGGCGCCCGACGATGCCGGCGGCCTCGCAGAAGGCATATTGCGCATCGAGCGTCGAATAGCTGTTGTAGGTGCGCGTCGTGTACATGTCGAAATTGGTCTGCGCCTTGGCGCCACCGGTGCGCTTGAAATGGTCGACCATCGTCGCCTGGGCGCGTGACAGTTCCTCGCTATGGGCTTGCAGGAAGCTGTTGTAGGTTTTCACTGTCCGCAGAAAGGGCGAAAACTGGCATTGCAAGGCGGCGACGTTGAGCGCGGCGCGGATGTTCCAGACGGCATTGGCCTCGCGCTCCGCGGGAGTCGGGTTCTTCAGCACGACTTCTTTCGGCACCATGAAGCCGCCGGGCGGAACCCGGGGTTCCTCAACGGCAGGGGCGGCAGGTTTTGCCTTGGCAGCGGGCTTGGCGGCCGGCTTGGCCTTGGTGGTGGGCTTTTTGGCCGGTGCCGCAACGGCAGGCGCCGCTGCGATGCCAACGGCGGCTATCGCCAGAACCAGCGGTCGGAAAAGCATCACTCAAGTCCCCATCATGCTCTTGGTGCAGCCGGTCGTGGCGCCGGCATCACGATTGCCTTGCCACGTCCGGCCGCACTGGAAAAGCACAAAACCCGACAGACGCCGCAACCAAAATGCTGCGGCGTGCGGCGGGCGCGATCAGCCGAGGATGCTGCCCAGCTGCATGGCGACCGACATGTCGCCTTCGATCTTCAGCTTGCCCATCATGAACGCCATCTGGGCGTTCTGCTTGCCCTGGGCGATGTCCATGAAATCGGCCATC
>JAAFIT010000331.1 GCA_013298745.1 Sphingomonadales bacterium | reverse complement strand
GCCGGTCAGTTCCATACGATTGTTGGTGGTATGGGCGACCGCGCCGGAGAGCGTCTTTTCCGCACCATTGCCGGCGCGCAGCAAGGCGCCCCAACCACCGATACCGGGGTTGCCCTTGCAGGCGCCGTCGGTGGCGATGATGACCTTGGGGCGCGCCGCCTCGGTCACGCGCCGAGCACCATGTCCGGTGTCGCCGCGCCGTACCACATCATCCGCCGGGCAAAGGCCATCGGGTCCTTGCGCGTGACCAACGCATCCGCCGGGGTGTTGAGCCAATCATAGGCGCGGGTGAGGGTGAAGCGCAGCGCCGTGCCCTGCCCAAGCCGGGGCAAGGCGGCAATTTCAGCAGCGGTCAGGCCGTGGCTGGCGGCATAGCCTGCAGCAAGCGCTCTGGCACGATCAGCGTGATAGGTCTGGCCATCAGGCGAAAAACACCAGGCGGCATGGGTGGTGGCATAGTCGAAGGCCCGGATATCGGTGCAGGCGAAATAGAAATCGATCAGCCCGGTTACACGGCCGTCGAGCATCAACACATTGTCGGGAAACAGATCGGTGTGCACGGTCGCGCGAGCCAGATCGTTGGGCCAATCAGCCGTCGCAGCCAGTGCCGCATCGATCATGCCGGGTAAGGCAGGGTCGATTTCGCCGATTCGACCGTTGCAGCGTGTTGTCATGGCCCGCCAATGCGTCTGGCCAAGATTATTGGCACGTTCGACGGAGAAATCACGAACCGCAGCGTGCAATTGCCCCAAGGCAACACCGACGGAATGCGATTGCTCCACGGTCGGCTCGGTCACCGACACGCCGGCAACGAACTCGATGACCGCCGCCGGCCTTTTGTTGAGGGTTTGCAGGGCGACACCGGCGCGATCGACGATCGGGCGTGGGACCGGCAGATGCTTGTCGGCAAGGTGAGTGGTCAACGCGAGGAACCAGGGCAGGGCCGCCGTATCGACGCGGTCCTCGTAAAGTGTCAGGATGAAACGACCTTTGGTGGTTTCAAGCAGGAAATTGCTGTTCTGGACACCTTCGGCGATGCCCTTGAAGCTGGTCGCCGTGCCGATGTTATAGCGGAGCAGAAAGGTCGCCAGATCGGCTGCCGTGACCGGTGTGAAAACCGCCATGACCGGCCTGTCAGTTGGCGACGAGCGCGCGCGGCAGCTTGAAAACGACCTGTTCCACGGCCGTGGTGATGTTTTCGCGGGTGACGTTGAAGCGATCGGCGAGGTGCGACAGCACTTCCTGAACCAGCACTTCAGGAGCCGATGCCCCGGCGGTGATGCCGACGGTCTCGACACCTTCGAACCAACCCCAGTCTATATTGATCGCCCGCTGGATCAGATAGGCTGCGGCGCCTTCGCGCTCGGCAACTTCGCGTAACCGTTGCGAATTCGACGAATTGGTGGCGCCGATGACCAGCACCAGATCGCAACGCGGCGCCATCGCCTTGACGGCGGCCTGGCGATTGGACGTTGCATAGCAGATGTCGTCCCCCTTGGGGCCGATGATCGACGGAAACCGGCGCTGCAATTCGGCCACCATGTCGGCCGTATCGTCGACGGAAAGGGTCGTCTGCGTCAGGAATCCGAGTGTTTCGGGGTCGCTGACCATCACCGTCTGGGCATCTTCCAGCGTTTCGATCAGCGTCATCGCGCCATCCGGCACTTGGCCGAAGGTGCCGATGACTTCCGGATGGCCCTGATGACCGATGAACAGGATGTGGCGGCCGGCCTCCACCAGGCGTTCAGCCTGGCGATGCACCTTCGACACCAGCGGACAGGTGGCATCGAGGTAGTTGAGCGCGCGGGCTTCGGCCGCTGCCGGGACCGATTTGGGAACGCCATGTGCAGAGAACACTACCGGCACGCCATCGGGCACTTCGTCAAGTTCCTCGACAAAAACCGCGCCCTTGGCCTTCAGGCTGTCGACGACAACCTGGTTGTGGACGATTTCGTGTCGCACATAAACGGGCGCGCCATAGCGCTCGAGCGCCAGCTCGACGATATGGATGGCCCGGTCGACGCCGGCGCAGAAGCCGCGTGGTGCGGCGATCAGCACGGCAAGATCAGATTTGGTGATGTTCAGGGGAGCGGTCGCAGTCATCTTCGCCCTTTAGCCAATCCAGTTGTCTGACGCCACAGGGTTATCAGTCGCAGGCTTCAAGCGGGCTGTCCGCGCCTGCCTCGGCTTGCGAAGCGGCGGTGCGGTGCCTATGGAAAACGGGCTTGTCCCTGAAAGGTCGCGGCCCCGTGCAGTTTCGTGAGTGTTTGCCAACCCCGCCGCTGCGCAACGCGCTGCCGAAACATGTTCTGCGCAATGCCGTGCTGGTTGTCGGGATCGCCGTCATGCTCGCAGGCTGTCAGCGAAATCCGCTGGTCGTCAAGCGCTCGCCGTGCCCGGCCGTTGCCGTGCCGACCTATTTGGGCGACGCGACCATTTTTGGCCCAGGCGGTGCCGCCGACGCAAAAAATATCGACTTCGTCGCGACGCTTACCAATTTGCGTGACACCTGCCTGGAAGGCGATGACAAGCTGACGACCGACGTCAGCTTCGAAATCGTGGCGCGCCGCGATGCGGCAGGGCCGGCGCGTACTGTCACGCTGCCGGTGTTCACCACGGTCGTCCAGGGTGGTAATCTCGTGTTGTCGAAGGAAGTTACTGGCGTCGTCGTGACCTTCGCCGAGGGCCAAACTCGTGGTACCGGTCGTGGTGTCGTTCGCACTTCTGTCGCGCGATCTGCCGCCACGCTGCCGCCCGAAATTCAGGAAAAGGTGACGCGCAAGCGCAAGGCAAGCGATCTTGATGCTGCCGTTGATCCGATGGCCGACCCGCAGGTGCGTGCTGCGCTGCGTGCCGCCAGCTTCGAAGTGCTGATCGGGTTCCAGCTTGATGAGGCCGGGCTCGCCTACAACGTCAGCAAATAGCCTTCGCGCCTGCGGCATAACAACGATTGACTCGGGGCGGCGCTTCCCGCACCAGAGGTGTGTCGTCGGACCTCGGTCCGGCGTCAGCGCGGGAGAGTGCATTGGCCGCAAGTCTGATGCCGCCGAAGGAGCAAGCCGCCCCCGGAATCTCTCAGGCAAAAGGACCGCGCTGGCGTATTCGCGACATTCTGGAAAGCGGACAGAGCCGAACGGCTTTGTCCCACCGAAGGGGTAAGTCGGGTCGGCCGCGATGGCTGCGCGACGAAAGCTCTCAGGTCCGGTGACAGGTGGGGGCAGGTTTTGGCGGAATCCACCGCCATGCCCAGACTGTTGCCGGAGGGCCGAATGGCCGATTCGACCGAAGTGATGCTCGAACTGCCGCTCGATGCGCTGCATCGACGCCTGGGTGGCCGCATGGTGGCGTTCGCCGGCTATGCCATGCCGATCCAGTTCGAAGGCATCATAGCCGAACATCTCTGGACTCGCGCGCACGCCGGGCTGTTCGATGTCTCGCATATGGGCCAGTTGCTGGTGCCGCTGGCCGAAGCGACGCTGCTCGAAACGCTGCTGCCCGGCGATATCACTGGCCTGGCGCTTGGCGCACTTCGTTATTCGCTGCTGCTCGAGCCGCGCGGCGGCATCCTTGACGATCTGATGGTGACCCGGCGCGAAGGCGATTTGTACCTTGTCGTCAATGGCGCCGTGAAGGCCGCTGATATCGCGCATCTTCGCGCTGGTGGCGTCACAGTTGAATATCGTGATGATTGGGCGTTGCTGGCGCTGCAG